>JAUZPJ010000061.1 GCA_030706025.1 Bacillota bacterium
ACTGAAATAATTCGGGCAGTTTTGGATGTAAAATTAGCATTTCTATTTCTTTTATGTTTAGCCATGTGACAACAACCCCTTCTCTAAACTATTTATTATATGGTTTATTTTACCATAATATACCAGGGAATGTATATACTGGGTTTAAAGTACATGCCTAAAAATTGCTAAAGGTGCTTCGCGTTTTAACGCGAAGCACCTTTTAGCAATTTTCAGAAAGCATAAGTTTTTGGGGGTTCCCCCTTTACTTGTGTCATCCTGAGCGAAACGAAGGATCTAGATCCTTCAGTCGTCCCTCCTTAAGGATGAAACAGCGATTGAGTTGCTTTTATGAGCAACGACAATAAAACTAAAGATGCCCAAAAAGGACCGAGGCTTTTCCTAAGATCTGCGGTATGCTGTATACACTAGTAGAAACTTTAGAGTGATGAGTGATCGGAAGAAGGGAATAAAAGGGGTGGAAGCGAAACAATCGTAATTGGATGGATCCAAGGACATATTCTACTTGAACAAGTAACTACGGTTAGACGCTTTGTGGTGAAGGGAATATCGGCAGTTATAATAGCTGCATTAAACTAAAAGAGTTAATAAATTAGGAGGAGTCAAAATGGAAACAAATTACCGAATTGCCTATGATAAATACTGGCAGGACCTAAAGAGAAAGGATCCAGAAGAAGTTACCTCACATCTAGCGGTAACTTATAGCAGCAACAATCGTCAATTTGTCGTAACGTTTTTTAATACGGAGTATGTTTTGGACTGCAATACCGAAACTATCAACGGAAAAAGAAACGGAGATGTCCCGGATATTATGGCATCAATAATCATGCTAAATTACTTGACCTATGCACAGCCACCTCAAGGAACAGCTAAAAGGTGGGTCAGTCTTAAAGAGATACCGAATGGTGGTATGTTGTTTTATCCTGCCTTTCATAAAAATTCAATCATTGGCCTCATCAAAGCCTTTGGACATCACTCTCAACAATTATTAGCGCCTGCAGCCGACATGGGTGGAAAACCGGCAACCTTTGGAGATGCATCTGTAATTTTTCAGGCCTTTCCTGAAATCCCTTTATGTGTGATTGTTTGGGAAGGTGACGAAGAAGTTCGGGCTAATGCCACTATCCTATACGAACCTTCCATAGAACACATGCTGCACATAGAAAGCGTTATCGGCCTAGGTATGTACCTATCGAGTAAATTAGTGAGGCACTGCAAACACAACCACTCTCTCAGTTAGCCATCGAGAACGGTCATATTTGAGAAACCACTTAATTTAATTCTGGTGATAAAACGGGCTGGCGTCTTACAAAACATAATTTGTGCTAAAAACAGAACCCAAGTATGAGGGAGGTTACCGTTTGGTAACCTCCCTCAGGTATATAATCTTAAGTTAGGTGTGACAAAAAGTGTTTAAGAGAGACAAATTAATAAGGCTAGTTAACCCAGGCTATTGATTGCCTGCTCTGCCCATTTGGAATTATTCAGGACCGCTCTTCCTACACCAATAAGGTCTGCTTTCTCTTCAGCAAGCAATTGTTCAGCTGCTTGTACTTCGGTAATTCCACCCGTGAGAATCACAGGAATGGATACTACCTTTTTGATGGCTTCACTAAGCGGCGCAAAAAAACCTTGCCCTGTAAGGTTAGGTACCATATATCCTGAGAAACCGCCGGAAATGTCAAGAATGTTTACACCGGCCTTTTCAAATTCTTGGGCAGCAATTTGACTATCTTCAATCGTAATTCCTCCTTCTCTAAAATCCGACGCACCTAATCGTAACAGAATGGGGAAATCATCGCCTACAACGTCGCGTACCGCATCGATGATTTGTAGGTGGAGACGAATACGGTTGTGAACATTTCCGCCATATTCATCGGTACGTTTATTGGTGAGCGGGGAGAAAAATTGGTTGAGAAGGTAACCATGGGCGGAATGGATTTCCACGCCGTCAAAACCAGCCTCCTTGGTACGACGAGCCGCATCTTGAAAGGCCTTGATGATATTCGCAATTTCCTCTCGGGTAAGTTCATTCGGCATAATCCCTCTGCGCGGGTGCGGCACTGCGGAAGGGGCCACCGGAGTAGTTCCGGTGATTTCTTGAGTAGTATTGCTTCCCGCATGATTTAATTGCATCACGGTCTTCGAGCCATTACGGTGAATGAGCTCCGCCAATCTCTTGAGGCCCTCAACCATACTATCGTCCGAAACGGAAAGTTGAAGGTCACTTGCTTTTCCATCTAACTTTATAAAACTATGTTCAATTATGATAAGCGAAAGGTAACCACCTGCGGATTTTTCTGCATAGTAATCAAAAATTGCCTGGTTTACTTTCCCATCAGGAGTTGCT
Source organism: Bacillota bacterium (assembly GCA_030706025.1). Classification (GTDB taxonomy): domain Bacteria; phylum Bacillota; class Desulfitobacteriia; order Desulfitobacteriales; family Desulfitobacteriaceae; genus Desulfosporosinus. The sequence goes on from JAUZPJ010000061.1 coordinate 2,351, forward strand.
TTAGCGGTAGCCATTGGGGGCATTACCAAACGATTCGTTAGTGTTAATGGGCCTGCTTGTAAAGGTTTAAGTAAATAGGACATATATTCTACCTCCTTGTAATATACAGCAGCTCTATGTTATAACTGTGGAGTTGTTTTGGCAAGTAAGCCATGCTTTCGAAGTGACCATGAACACAGTTCCTGATATAATTAGTTTACAGAACGGTATAGTGGGAGATTGATTTTGATTAACGAAAAGGATTTCTTTGAAGAGATTAAACATAACGGCTTTAATTTAACGGAGCAGCAAAAACGGGCCGTGGTTCATAACCAGGGTCCTCTTTTGCTTTTAGCTGTTCCCGGCGCGGGTAAGACAACCGTTCTTACTGTTCGCTTAGCTTACTTGGTTCTTGTCGAAAACGTAGATCCTCGAACGATTCTTTGTCTAACGTTTGGGCGGGCAGCTGCCAAAGAAATGCGTGAACGGTTTGTTAAGAACTTTGGGACTAAGATAAGCGGTCAAACCGAAGGCCAAGGGGTAATCCAATTTTCTACAATCCATAGCTTTGCCTATGAAGTTGTTCGGACAGCTTTTCGCCAGAATGGTACCGGGTTCGAAATAATTGAGGAACAAACTGGTGCTAATAGTAAGACAGGGGTTCTTCGAAGAATCTACGAAAAGCATAATGGTTTAACGCCTACGGACGAGGAACTAGATGGGTTACAGAATACTATTTGTTATGTCAAAAATACCTTAAGCAAACCTGAAAAGCTCGCAAATAGTGATATTAAGAATTTTCATCTTATTTATAACGATTATGAGAACTATAAGCAATGCAATAAGCCGCAGTTAATTGATTATGATGATATGCTTTCTCTGGCTTATCAGGAGTTAAAGGGAAACCCGAGATGTCTAGAGGTTTATCGAAAGCGCTTTGATTATATTCTCACGGATGAGAGCCAAGATACCTCTCTTTTGCAGCACAAAATTATCGAAATGGTTGTTAAGCCTAAGGGCAATATTTTTGTCGTTGGGGATGATGATCAATCCATTTTCGGTTTTCGAGCGGCCGAGCCAAAGTATCTTTTGGAGTTTAAACAGACTTATCCTGGTGCAAAAATACTCCGTATGGAGCAAAACTTTCGCTCAACTCCGCAAATTGTGGATGTATCCTGCAGATTCATCCGTTCTAATAAGCTGCGTTTTAATAAAGAAATGTTTACCAAAAACCCTAAGGGGGATATCCTGCATATCCGACAATTTGAAGGAATTAGAGAGCAAAATCAGTTTATTATCCAAAAACTAAAGAGCCAAAAGAATTTATCACAGATAGGAGTATTATATCGGAATAATTTATCCGCGATTTGTTTAGCAGATGCGTTAAATCAGGCTAACATTCCCTTCTACATGCGAGAGTCGGGTAAACAAAGGTTTTTCTCCCATTGGGCTATTCATGATATTCTAAATTTCCTGCGTTTTTCGTTTAGCGATAAAAGCGTTCCTACCTTAGAACGAATTTGGTCTAAGCTGAGTTGTCCTATTCGAAAGCAGCATCTCGATTTACTTAAGCAACAACCAATTGATCGTTCAATCTTTGAAATTTTGTCTGAACAACCAGGGGTGACGAGTGGGGGGAAAAGTGAGTACTTAGACCTCAAAAAACGGTTTAAGGAGCTTAATACCCTTGAGCCGGCTAAGGCGATCCGTTACATCCGAAACGAGCTAAAGTATGATAAAGCGATTAAGCGAATATGCGAGTCGTTAGGTTTTTCAGAAGATTATGTCGGAGGTCTCTTGGATATTCTCACCTCAATAGCGCAGAATGAACGCACGATCGTGGATTTTGCTAATCATTTAATGAATCTTGAAGAGCAGATGATGTCTTCTTATAAACATAAATACAGTAATGCGGTGACCCTTACAACCATCCATTCCGCGAAAGGTTTAGAATGGGAACAGGTTTATCTAATTGATCTCGTTGAAGGGATAATTCCCGAGCGGGAGACGATTAAGGCTGAGCAAAATGGGAAGACGGAATTATTGGAAGAGGAAAGACGTCTTTTCTATGTCGGGATGACGAGGGCCAAACGCCAGTTGACTTTATGTTCTATGAATTATTATCATCGTAAACGTGTAAAATCATCTCGTTTCGTCCGCGAGGTCAATCTTGTCATGCAAGGCAAGAATCCTCAAGAAATTATTACCCAGGAAGGGTCGAAAGTACAACATAAAGCCTTTGGAGAAGGGGTTATTGTTAAGGAAGATGGGACTATGATTACGGTTCGTTTCAACAACGGTTCACAGCGTTCTTTTTTAAAAGACATCTGTGAAAAACAGACGTTAATTTGGAGTATTTAAAGTGGTTGCCCTTGCTGCTGTCTGTTCAGGCAATAACCAAAAAAGGTGCTGAAAAGGCGAGAGTACAAGTAGCGGTGTTAGTAAGTAGAGTAGCTTCTTATCTAAAAAAATGGAAGAAAGTTTGTATTGTCAGAAAGATCTAAATAAGTTATAGTTTTATGAATCTTAGCTTTATAAAGTTACAATAGAACCTTAAGGAGGGCATATGATTGACGATAAAGCTTATAGTCTATCAAAGATTGAGTTGCTTTCAAATTTATCATCTGCCGAATTAGCGGAGCTTGCTAATGATTTTCAATGGGAGACCTTTGATTCTGGTTCCGAAATTATCAAACAGGGTCAAGAAGAGCATTCTTTTTATATTCTTATTAAGGGAAAAGCGGAAGTTATGATCTGCAAAGAAGGACATAGTGTGAAGCGTGTCAGATCATTAGGTCCAGGGGAAACCTTTGGTGAATTCTCGTTGCTTAACGGCAAGGCTGCAGAAACAACCATTCTTTGCCAAGATAATTGCCTAGTTTTAGCATTAAATTCTGAAGGTTTTGCACGAATGCTACTACGCTGGCCGAAACTTTACCAAACGTTTATCGGCAGACTAACAGAAAATCTGAATGAACTAAACCTAATGTTATCCGAAGCCAAATATAAGGAGATTTTACGTTCTGCATTGCAGCTTACCCAATATAAGGATAAATTTTATGGGCTTTGGGGAGGACCGCGTACGACGAAAGAGGTCGAACGGAAACTGGAAGAACTCGTTCAACCTAAAGGACACCTAATATTAATCGGGGAACGGGGTACTGGTCGCCAAATGATGGCGTGGTACGTCCATCAACGCCAATCCGGTACGGAAGCCCCATTCGTGGTGGTGGATGGACGACGTTTCGATCAGCAGTGGGGGGATATAATCAGGGAGCCTGTCAGTCATGAGGATTCCTCAGCCATTTATAACTCCAATCTTTTCGATATTGCTGAGGGTGGAACCTTGTTCATACGGGAAATAAACCTAATATCCCCTCTTAATCAGCTTAAACTTGCCCAATTGATAAACGCTCAAGAAAACAAATGTTTTGTCATCGGAAGTTTGAATTCAGAGCCTGACGGGTTGCAACGAACTATCATACCGGAATTACGGGAATGTTTTGCTCATGCGTATGAAATACCTCCTTTACGTAAGCGTAAACGAGATATTCCCATTTTAGCTCAGGGTTTCCTAGAGAAACTAGCGCAGAAGAACCATCGAACCGTCCCTACTCTAAATCAGGAAGCGACTAGATTGCTGCTTTCTCATCATTACAAACAGGGAAATGTCTCAGAATTGATTCAAGTCATTGAAAGAGCTTTTTTTATTGCTGAACACGATGTTATTGGGTTGGAACAAATCTTTTTTGGTCCTACGGCGGAACGAAATGGATACACGATAAACCTTCTAGGGTGGTCAAAGCTAAAAAGTTTATTGTTGAAGGGTACGTTAATTGGCGGGTTAAGGCAGGCAAGTGCAACGCTGTTTATCGTTTTAGTTTTATTATTGCTTTTTACTCCTCAAGTTACGGTTTCTACTAAGATCTTTGCTTTAGTCTGGGGTTTATGGTGGCCAGCACTCGCCCTAATCTCCCCTTTTTTGGGTAGATTGTGGTGCACGGTCTGTCCGTTTTCAACAATCATGGATTTTGTGCAAAAGAGGGTGCATAAAAACCGTGCGATACCAGAGTCGATCATAAAATATGACTACCTCATTGTCAGTTTTTTGTTTCTCATGATTTTCTGGATTGAAGTGACTACCGACATGCGTTCCAGCCCGAGGTACACTGGCATTTTGTTACTATCTATTCAAGCTAGTGCTATTATTATTGCGGTCCTTTTTCCACGCCATACTTGGTGCCGGCACTTTTGTCCGTTGGGCGGATTTATTGGGACTGCTTCTGTAGGCTCGATGTTAGAGGTACGATCAGATGCTTCAGTTTGCCTGAATAAGTGCACTACCTTTGATTGTTACGTTGGGACCGGAAACGTTCCAGGCTGTCCAATGTCACAACACCTTCCGTATTTAGACAATAATTTAGATTGTAAACTTTGTTTCAACTGTGTTAGAAATTGTCCTAATGGTTCTGTGCAGGTTAATTTAAGACTTGCAGGCCGTGAGGTATGGCATTTAGTTCGGGTTAACCAGGGGTACGTCGTGTTTATTGGGGTAATGTTAGGAATTTTAGTACCTCTAATCTATTTTGAACCATTCCAAAGAATCTGGACCCCTATTTCATGGAAAGTGTGGTTTAGTGCTTGCTATTGGGGGTCTGGTTTAATAGGCGGTATGCTCGCTTGGATGATCGCTAAACCCTTTAAAACAAAAGCGGCTTCACAACGTGTTAAACTAATCTTTGCCTTTACTCCTCTGGTTCTAGCCGGGCATATTATGTATCAAGTTGCCCTTGTCCCAGGCATTCGTTCTGTTTTATTCGGGGTAGGCTTGAAAACTAACTCAGGTTTGCAATCCTTTTATGTTCCCGCCACAGTTATAGCTCATGGTATTGCTATTACGTTTGGTCTAGTGTTAACGGGGGTAACCATTGCACTTGTTTTATCCCAATCTAAAGAAAAAAGAACAGCCCGTTTGAAAGCATAACCCCAGAGGATGAACGATTAATTTTATTTGCGTTTTTTTAATTCTAATATTAAATTGTATTTCAATTTGGTTTCTTCGAGCTTTTTACTAATACCTTCTTTTGCTTCATAACTAGGGCAACTGGCCAACTGATCATGCAATTCATCGATATCCTTTAATAGTTGAACTTCCTCAGGTACAAATCCATTATTCTTTAACACCATATAACCAGCGCGTATCCCCTCTGGAAGGCTTGCCCAATAATCTAGATTTATGGGTTTTCCTCGGGCAGAAAGGTTGTCAAACTCGCCGTTTCTCATGGCCTCTTGAATTCTATCCTCAACGATTCTATCGAAAATGCTAGACATTAAGAGTCAGCTCCTTGTGATGATATATACTTTACAATAAAGTACCCTTTGAAAAGGGCACCACTAAAATTTCAAATTGAAATCGGGGGTAGAAACGAGGGGACAGGTACGTCGTAAATAAAACAATGTACCTGTTCCCCTAAAACAATTATAGACCAAGCAATTGTAATATCAAGTTACAAGTTACAAGAGATTCTTACTTACTGAATTGGAATGGTTTACCCATTAGGGAGTAAAGATATAAATGTAGTATAATCAATCTATGTTGAATACGAATTTTATGAGTAGTAATATACAGTATGTAGAAGAACTATGATGAATTACTGGAGAGATAAAATGATTGATTTTAAAGAAATAGAACTAAACGACAAGAAGTGGATGGAACCACTTCTTGTCACAGCTGATATGAGTGGCTGTCATCAAAACTTTACAAACATATTTGCTTGGTCGGATATTTTTAACTATCGTATTGCTCGGGTTAATGATTACGTTGTGGTCAAAGGAGTTATCAATGATTCTCCTTATTATTTTTATCCTGCAGGTTCGGGTAATATTAAGCCTGTCTTTGAGGTTATGCAGCAAGACGCTGTTTCTTGCGGTCATGGATTTGTATTGGCTGGAGTATCGCCAGAGAATATTGCCGCAATGAATGACTTATATCCAGATCATTTCGAGTATAAAGAGATGCGTGAAAGCTTTGATTATGTCTATCTTCTGGACAAGCTAGTCACTCTATCAGGGAATAAACTTCACTCTAAGCGCAATCATATCAACAAATTTAATAAGGTAAATCACGACTGGAGTTTTGAACAGATCACTTTAGATAACCTAGCTGAATGCTGGGAGATGAACCTAGAATGGTGTAAAATCAATTCCCAGAATGACGATGATATTGCCAAAGAAAGCTGCGCAGTACGTCGTTGTTTTAATAATTATACCGCTCTTGGTTTAGAAGGTGGACTAATTCGTACTGAGGGCAGAGTAATTGCCTATACGATGGGAGAAAAACTAAATTCAGACACCTATGTTATTCATGTTGAAAAGGCGTTTGGCGAGATAGAGGGTGCCTATCAAGTGATTAACCGTGAATTTGCTGCTCTTATCCAAACAAACTATCCCCAACTGACATATGTTAACCGTGAGGAAGACATGGGTTTTGAGGGATTAAGAAAAGCAAAGCTATCCTATCATCCAGTTAAAATGGAGGAAAAATACTTAGCAAGCTATTTTGAGTTTTAGTAACAAAATCTTTTAATGCAAACGGAGATTCAAACTAAGATGAGTGAAGTCAGACTTGCCCAAATAGGTGAGATAATTCGCCAAAAAGAACTATGGAAGAGTTGCTTTGGAGATCCCGACAGTTATATCGATTTCTACTATGCTAATCGATACAAAGATGACGAAACAGCCGTATTACTTCAAGATGGAGAGATTACGGCCATGCTAACAAGGATCCCAGTACAAACGGTGCTGCCAGATAACCGAAGTTTTAGTACAGTTATGCTCTACGCAATAGCCACACATCCTAATTATCAGAACCATGGTTTTGCTACTAAATTAATGGATTTTAGCCACCAATATCTTAAAGCTGAGAAGATGGAACTTTCTGTTTTAGTCCCAGCTCAAAGGAAGCTTTTTGACTTTTATCGTAGACAAGGATACCAGGACGGTTTTTATATTAGAGAAACGTTAATTAGCCGTGATAGGGTCGTTAGCTTACGAATCCATAAATCGTGCAACTGCACGATCTCAACGATAACACCAGAAGAGTACAATCATAGAAGGAGTAAGCAGCTCAGCGGCAGACTCTTTATTTCTTATGCTGATGAAGACATTGCTTATCAGAAAAAGCTGTCACAACTATCTAGCGCTGATATCTATGCGGTAGACATTGAAGATATACAGGGTTGTTTAGCGGTAGAAAGAATCACTTCAGAAAGGGTGCTCATTAAAGAAATCTTACTCCCTGAGGATTTTATTAACGTAGCTATCAAACAGATAGTACAACTACTACCTGCTGAGGAATATATTCTTCGCACACCTCCATACTTAGGAGAGCATTTAGGAGGCTGTGTTCGCCCCTTCGGAATGATTAGGGTACCGAGTGGAATGAATTTGGTCATCACGCCAGATGATCTTGGATATCTGGGGTTTGCATTCGATTAGTTAGATTTAAGCCCTAGAGTGAATTAATTCATAAGGATTGGGTACATTAAAATTAAATATTTCAATTGGAGTAAGTCAACATGCAAAGATTTCTAGAATTTGATGCTCATTTAATAAATGACAACAAACCTTCAATTTATTTTAATGAATTAAGTAAAACTGGAATATTCAAAGAGAAATACCCTTACACATTATTAGGTGACTTAATGAAAGTACCCCAATCTCCCATACATCACCCGGAAGGGAGTGTTTGGAACCACACGATGTTAGTTTTAGATAATGCAGGGGAAAGAAAACATCTTAGCCAAAACCCAAAGGTATTCATGTGGTCTGCTTTGCTCCATGATCTGGGTAAAGCGCCTACCACGAAGTTGAGGAAGGGGAAAGTAACTTCATATGACCATGATAAATGTGGAGAGAAACTTTCCGTTGAATTTCTTGAGGAATTCACCAGTGATATCGAATTTATAAATCAGGTTTCTAAAATGGTAAGATGGCATATGCAGATACTCTTCGTTGCGAAGGGGTTGCCTTTTGCAGAGATTGGAAGGATGGCTGATGAGGTCTCAATAGATGAGATAGCACTTCTTGGGTTATGTGATCGGTTAGGAAGAGGAAATATGACCCTTGATAAAGGGCATGAAGAAGAAAAAAATATTAAAACCTTTTTAGAAAAATGCAACAAGTATTTAAAGAATATTTAAAAAGTCTGAAATGCATAGGAAAATACCACAAATCAAAAGCTATAGATGATTTAATTTGGCGGAGGTGTTACTATGCGAGAATGGAAAGATTTAACCAACGATGAAAAAGAAATTATTAATGCCATGAAAATGCAGGGCATATCCCCTGAAGAATTGCTTCAAAGGATGCGTAACTCGGGGAGAATGAGTGAACAGGCCCTTAAAGAATTAGAAAAGGCTCTTGACGATGTCAAGCCCTTCCTTCTGCATTAAGGGATTTTATGGAAATTTAGAGCTTTATACAAAAGTTTGCTGACATTTTAAAGTTAGCAAACTTTTGCTATTTGTTGGATGACATCCATAAATCCTAATGTTCTTCCTGATGAGTGAGTTAAACCTCAAACGCTGCTCCATCTTATATATTAAAATTTAACGTTAGCATGTCAGACAAGTTGTTCATAGAATATAGTGAAGAGAGGAAAATG
>JAUZPJ010000062.1 GCA_030706025.1 Bacillota bacterium
AGTACCGAAAACTTTTAGTCTACGATAAAAGATAGGGGAGGAAAAAGAGATGGATGTTTCTCGTCGAGGTTTCCTGAAACTTTCAGGGATTTCCGTCGCGGCATTCGCTTCTGGTTTGGGGTTTAACCCTGCTGTGGCACAAGCCAAAGGGTATACTTTGAAATTGGAAGGATGTAAAAAGATCCCGAGTATTTGCCATTTCTGTTCGGGTGGATGTGGGATGCTCTTATATGTAAGAGAAGGAAAACTAATTCATTTGGAAGGGGATCCAGATCATCCAACCAACGAGGGTACTCTTTGTCCGAAAGCTGCTAGTTTACTTAGTGTTGCTAATTCAACAAATCGTGTAACTAAACCAAAACGCCGTAGACCAGGAGCAGATCACTGGGAAGACATTTCTTGGGAAGAGGCCTTAGATATTGTGGCAAAGAAAGTCAAAGAAGTGAGAGAAGCTACATGGAAAGCTAATGATGAGATTGTTAATGCCAAAACAGGTCAAAAAGAAATGTTCCCAGCGAATCGTGCTGAAGGAATCGCCTTTTTGGGTTCTGCTGAAGTTGATAATGAGGAGTCTTATCTTATATCAAAATTCTGTCGATTAATCGGTACGCCATACAATGAACACCAGGCCCGAATATGACACGCCCCAACGGTGGCAAGTTTGTCACCTTCATTTGGCCGGGGTGCAATGACTAATTCCTGGTCCGATTTGCAAAATGCAGAAGTCTTTTTGATTGCTGGCAGCAACTGTGCTGAAAACCACCCGATTGCTATGCGCTGGATTAATCGGGCCAAGGAGAAAGGCGCGAAAATTATTGTTGTTGATCCGCGCTTTACGCGGACCGCTTCCAAAGCAGATCTTTTTGCCCAAATTCGTCCTGGAACGGATATTGCTTATCTTGGCGCTATTATTAATTACATTATTGAAAATAAATTATACGACCAAAACTACGTCTTAAATTACACTAATGCCCTGCTTAAAGTCAGCAAAGACTATAAATTGGAAGAAGGACTCTTCTCTGGTTATGATGCCAAAACACGAAAGTATGGTGTCGCAAGCTGGGGTTATCAACTTGGACCCGATAACAAGCCTCTTAAAGCTGAAAACCTTGATGACCAAGACAGCGTATTTGCAAGACTCAAAACACACTATTCGAGATACACATTTGAGACTGCTGAGAAAATCACCGGAATTCCTGCCGCAAAAATTAAGGAAATTGCCGAAACGTTTTCTAAAGGGAAACCGGGAACCATTCTTTATGCCTTGGGAATGACCCAACACACGACAGGGGTCCAAGGAATCCGTGCCTATGCTGTTATTCAATTGTTATTGGGTAACATCGGCAAAGCAGGCGGGGGCATTAATGCTTTGCGTGGAGAGCCGAATGTTCAGGGTTCGACCGATATGGCAAACCTATTTAATAATTTACCAGGATATTTGCCCCATCCGATCAGTACCGATAAAAGTATTCGAGATTATCTTGTTCGCAATGGGTCAGTTCAAGAAAAGCCGTTGGTAGCCCTTTTGAAAGCATGGTTTGGTGAACACGCCACTAAAGAGAACGACTATGAGTTTGGATACTTGCCCAAAAACAATCCTTCAACAAATGCGACAATGGTCAAACTCTTTGAACTGATGCAAAAAGGTCAGTTTAAGCTTCTCTTTAACGTCGGTTCCAATTCGTTGGTTTCTATTCCGAACCGGCAGCTTGTCCGTTCTGCTTTAACTAAATTGGATATGTTGGTTGTATCTGACCTTTATGAGATCGAAACTGCTCAGTTCTGGCGCGAACCAGGAGTGAAATCGTCGGATATTAAAACAGAAGTCATCATGTTTCCAGCGGCCTTTGTCTATGAAAAAGATGGTACCTTAACAAATTCTTCACGTTGGATCCAATGGAAGGACGCAGCGCTTAAACCGCTTGGAGAAGCGAAACCCGACCTGGATCTTTTAGATCATCTCTTTAAGAAAATTCGCGCCTTGTATTCGGGGAGCATAGAAGCTAAGGATGCCCCCATCTTAAAGGCTCGTTGGGATTATGGTGAGGTGCCAAGTGCTTTGAAAGTACTTCAAGAACTCAATGGTTATGATGAAACAACGGGTAAATTAACGCCGACGTTGGCGGATTACTTAAAAGCGCCGGTTGGGGCCGTTTCGACAGGATGTTGGATCTATGCGGGTGTGACCGGAAATGGAAATCTAGCGGCTCGTCGTAAAAACGCTGACACTACGGGACTTGGTCTTTATAAAGACTGGAGTTTTGCTTGGCCGGGCAATATTCGCATTCTCTATAATCGAGCTTCCTGCGATGAAAAGGGGCTGCCAGTTGATGATAAACGCAAACTGATCTGGTGGGATAGTGTTAGCAATGCGTGGACAGGGAATGACGGACCTGATGTGGTCGACAAGACCAAAGGACCAGACACCCCTGAAGGAAAGCAAAGCTTCCGCATGAATCCAGAGGGTGTGGGGCGTCTATTTGCGGCTAATTATATGAGTGGCATGCCTACAACACCGCCTACTGACGGTTTACCTGTAATCGGTGTACGACCGGCTGGTCTATGTGTTGATGGGCCTTTGCCAGAATTTTATGAGCCGACGGAGAGTCCAACGAGCAACATTTTACATCCTAAGATTTCCGTAAGCCCTGTGGCACTGGTTCTTTCCTCTTCTCCTGAAATTCAGAAACTTGGTAAACCGGAAGAGTTTCCACATGTCCTAACGACGTATGGAGTAGTCGAACATTTTTGTGCCGGAGGGATCACGCGTAACATTCCGTGGCTTAATGAGATCATGCCGGAACCTTTTGCTGAGTTTAGCAAAAATCTTGCAAAGAAAATTGGAGTTAAAGAAGGGGATATGGTCGAAGTTTCGTCTGCTCGCGGCAAAATCACAGTTCGGGCCTTAGTCACCGATCGCCTTCAGACGTATAAAGTCAATGGAAAAGACACTGAAACCATTGGAATGCCCTGGAGTTGGGGCTTTGCCAGCTTGAGTCCCGGCCCAAGTACCAATGAATTGACCATCGCTGCACTGGATCCTGGAGCAGGTACTCCAGAGTATAAAGTCTGCCTAGTTAACATAAGGAGGGCATAGCGATGACAAGGAAAATGGTTCTTATAGATACGTCTAAATGTACAGGGTGTAAAGCTTGCTCAGTAGCCTGTAAGGAATGGAATGAGCTGCCAGCAGAAAAAACAAAACTGGTTACAAGTTATCAAACTCAAAAGGACTTTACCACTAAAACATGGACATATATGACCTTTATCGAAAAGTATGAAAATCAGAAAATGGATTTTCTGATGCGTAAAGCTCAATGCTTCCACTGTGCAAATCCTGCATGTATGAAGGCTTGCTCTTCACAAGCGATAACTAAGACAGTTTTGGGGTATGTCTTGATTGATCACGACAAATGTATCGGATGTGGATATTGTGTCGAAAACTGTCCGTTTGGGGTGCCAAAGCTTGATCCGATCAAGAAGAAATCCTACAAGTGTACGGGGTGTATCGACAGGGTCGAGAATGACTTAAAGCCAGCATGCGTTCATACGTGTCAACCCGGGGCTTTACAGTTTGGAGAACGTGACGTCTTGTTGACCCAAGCGAAGAAACGTCTTGCAGAAGTTCAGAAGACTCATCCCAAGGCCCAGCTATATGGGGAAAAAGAAATGGGTGGCACGACTTTTCTTTATCTCTTATTGGACAGTCCAGACGTTTACGGCCTACCAGTTAACCCAACTATACCACTATCTCTGACCTTATGGAAAGATGTCATTCGTCCAGTCGGTGGATTAGCGGTCGGAGGAGCGGCCGCAGCCGTAGTTATTGGGGTTTTTGCAAATCTTTTGAAAGGAAACTATCACTCAAACAAAGAGAAAGTCGGGAATGACCCTAGTTCTATTAATAAAGGAGGTAAAGACTAATGGCAATTAAAATGGAAACTAGGAATCAAGTACCGATAAGAATTGTTGAAGACAAGGTTTTGCGGTTTAGCAAGGGAGAGCGCATCAGTCACTGGGTTCATGCTATTTCTTTCTTTGTGTTGCTCTTTACCGGACTAGGAGTTCTCAGCACTTTTTTTCAACCAGCGATGACAATTTTAGGAGGAATTCATGTTGCACGGGTGATTCACCGTATTTCAGCGCTCTTTTTTGTAGTCGTAGTGGGGTTAATGTTCTTTATCGGAAATCCACGATATCATTGGAGATGGATAAAATTTGTTTTTAACTTTACTAAATCTGACTGGCAACATGTAAGTGCATTTCCGAAGGAATTTTTTGGGGGACATGGTGCCTATCCAGAGCAAGAGAAATATAACGGAGGAGAAAAGATTAATTCTTTAATAACAATCTTCGGAACTGTTTTTATAACACTTAGTGGAATCGTGATGTGGTGGGCACCATTCTTTCCAGTTGGTTTAGTACGCTGGGCCTATCCAGTTCATGATCTCTCTATGTTTTTAATGACAGCTGCCGCCATTGGGCATATTTATTTAGGACTTTTACACCCCGATTCAAAAGCTGCCATGTCCGGTATGCTGAATGGATATGTGTCCAAAGAATTTGCGCGTGCTCATCATAGTGCTTGGTATAATCGACTGAAAGAAGAGCAAAAGAAATCTATAAAAAGCTGACTAATGCTAGTATAGGAGATTTAAAGAAGGTGTAAGGAGAGAGCCTTATAATGGATAGTATCAAACATTTAATTGATAACACTGGAGAAAAATCAATGCAAGTTGCTTATCAGACTTATAGCCTATTTAAGAGAGAAGTTGGGCGCTGGAGAGATGAACGGGGTTCTTACTGGGCGAAAAATCTAATTCCGGCTGAGAGTCCACCTTACTATCCACGACAAAGCTTACCGGAAAAAGCAATTTTCGAGCTTTGGAATAGATTGAATCGAGTCGTGGGATTAAATGTTTCGCAAGCTGATTTAGAGCAAAAGTGGGAGGAGTTTAAAGACAGTCAATTCTTGCAGGATTCTAAATTATTAAGCTGTCTGCAAATAGCTATTAGTGGAGTTGCGCGAATTACGCGTGAAACGAATTCCAATTTAAGAGATTTCCCCTTAGAATCCTGTTCCGAAAGTTCAGATTGTCCGTTTTGTGGGGAACGCGCTGGGGTTTCTGTCCTAATCCCTCCAAGTGGTCATCGACTCTTGCACTGCAGTCTATGCGGGCATGAATGGCCAACAAAGCGTATTGGCTGTATTCGATGTGGTGGGGAAGAAGCCTCAAAACAAAACTATCTTCGAGCGGAGGAATTTCCGGGTGTTGAACTGGTAGTATGCGAAGGGTGTGGACACTATTTTAAGGAGTGGGATTTACGTGTACACCATGTTGATGACTTCATTTGGGAAGACGTAAAAACTTTAGCGTTAAACTATGCGGCAGAAGAATGGGTAGCCAGGACGTTAAAAGCATAAAACTCTTTAGAAACTTAAAAATGGTGAGAAAGACGGTCGGAGGCATTGCTTCTGAACGTCTTTTTATATATCTGAAGAAAGCGTCCTTTAATGGCAGTCGTCATCCACATTATGGCCTTTTTCTCAGACTTGAGCCCAGCAAATTGGTTGAACATACATGGTTAACTGGTGATGGTGGAACTAAAGAAGCCGAGAAGGTTGTTACTGTAGAATTAAAACAATGCGAAAATGGAACGAAGGCCCTCTTGAAGCACTCAACAGAAGAAGTTGAGAGATGTTCTGGACAGGTTAAAATTTCAAAGTACATCGAGGAAAGCTCCTGAAAGTATGGCCTAACAAAACTGATAGTATATAAAAGGGAGAGCGTTAAGCTCTCCATACTTTGTTTATCCCAATATGATTTAGAAGGTATTAGTTTAGAAGATATTTTTGAATAGTCACTGATTTTGTGTCCTTGATTGTTAATACTAAGCAAATCAAATATTAATACCATCCATAAGGATATGGGGCATAGGCAGAAGGATACGAGGGGTAATAGAGAGGTCTCGATATAGTAGCCCCTAAACCTAAACCGAGAGCAAAGGGAAGAAATCCAAAACCAAACATATGAGATCAACTCCTTCATATAGTTATCAATAATATGGCTATCACCCTACAAAGGATAGCCTTTGTTAATAGATTTTTTAGAAAATAACACCTAAAGCGATAAGAATTAAAATAGCAATAGCAATAATTCCTACCCCTATGCCACGATAGGGAGCAACTGGTGCAACAGGAGCAGGACAACATGCTCCACCATAACCCATTCCGTACATTAATATTCCTCCTTTCTAAATTAGAATACGATTCCCATTGCGATAAGCAGAAGAATAATTACAACAACTATAGCGATACCTGGCAAAAAATTATGGGTACAAGCTCCATCGACTGCACCGAATGCCATTATGCATTTCCTCCTTTGTTTAAAAGCTAGTATATGATATGCATGAGTTTGGGATATTGGTATATAATGGATATTTATGAAACGTGGAAATTCTCGTTAATATTGTCGCACAACCCTTGGACAAACCCCATCAACCACCGCCAATACGTATAGTCTTGCACTGAGTCTGGGAAAGTACATTGCTTCTTTTAATCGATCTGGTAACCTCCTAGAGGGGCTGCCTAAGAATAATATGCCCATTTGTCAAAAGACGTCATGCGAGCATATCGCTTTCTAACAATTGAATGGTTACCCTACATGAAGTACCTATAATAAGACTAACCATATCTTGTAAATCGCTCAATATTTCCAAGTGGCAGATAATATTTTCTTTTCTTGTTTGAGGATATCCATTAGTTCGTGTTATAATGAATTTTCATAAATGAATTTACAGGATTGGGATCATTAACTATGGCTGCAAATCATAAAACTCATGCTAATTTTTAGGTGTTACTTGTTTATCAATAGCGTAAGATATACGAAAATTAAGGAGTAAATGACTTTGAACCAAATAGATTTAAAATCAGAAATTAATTCTCGCAAGACTTTTGCAATAATTTCTCATCCGGATGCTGGTAAAACGACATTGACTGAAAAACTCCTTCTTTTTGGAGGAGCGATTCGCGAGGCTGGTTCGGTAAAAGCGAGAAAATCTGAACGCCATGCTACGTCGGACTGGATGGATCTTGAGCAACAACGGGGTATTTCGATTACTTCTAGTGCTCTACAATTCAAGTATCAGGGATTTGTCATAAATATCCTTGATACACCAGGTCACCAAGATTTCAGTGAAGACACTTATCGTACATTAACAGCAGCTGATAGTGCTGTTATGTTGATTGACGCCGCTAAAGGGGTTGAAACCCAGACGAAGAAATTGTTTCATGTTTGTCGCCAACGTGGAATTCCGATTTTTACATTCATAAATAAATTTGATCGAAATGCTAAGGATCCCCTCGACTTAATGGATGAGGTTGAAAAGGTGTTAGGGATAGAATCATATGCTATGAACTGGCCGATCGGGATGGGTCCCGATTTTAAAGGGATTTACGATCGGAAGACAGAGCAGGTTGAACGATTCATAGAGGGAAGCAGCAAATCCCACGCGAAGCCACCCGTTTCGGGTGCTCTAAGCGATCCTAAAGTGCAGGAAGGAATTGGCGAAAGTCTTCTAGGTCAGCTTAAGGAAGAAATTGAACTACTAGACTCGGCCGGTAATACTTTTTCTCAGGAACGAGTGGACCGCGGAGAAGTAACACCAGTTTTTTTTGGCAGCGCGCTCAATAACTTTGGTGTCCCTAACTTTTTGCATAGTTTTCTTGACCTTGCACCTGCTCCTCAACCTCGCAGCGCGAATATTGGTGTGTTAGATCCGGAAACCCCTAGTTTTTCCGGGTATATCTTTAAAATACAAGCCAACATGAATACCCAGCACCGCGACCGCATTGCGTTCATTCGGATTTGCTCTGGTCGATACGAACGAGGCATGAATGTGATTCATACGCGATCCCATCGCCGTCTCCGTCTCGCTCAGCCCCAGCAATTGTTTGCTCAAGAACGAACAATTCTTGAGCAGGCGTTTGCCGGTGATATTATTGGGGTCCATGATAGTGGATTTTTAAGGATTGGAGATGTACTTGCTGAAAAAGATGGTCTTCAGTTTGAAACAATGCCTTTCTTTAGCCCAGAAAACTTCGCCCGAATAAGTATTTCGAATGCCTTAAAACGCAAACAGTTTATTAAAGGAATACAAGAATTGCAAGAAGAGGGAGCAATTCACGTCTTCCGAGATCTTCATATGGGAGTGGAGGCTCCAATTATTGGTGTTGTTGGGCAATTGCAATTCGAAGTGTTAGAATACCGTTTGCGTGAAGAGTATGGTGTTCAAGTCGATATTCAACACCTTCCTTATGAAATTGTACGCTGGGTCGAAAAAGATGAAAAGGTTATTAAACTTCTAACAGAGTCTAGCATGAGTACAGTCGTTATAGATAAAGATGAAAATTATGCTGTATTACTATTGGACGAATGGAAGGCAAAATGGTTAAGTGATCGTTACGAAATAGAATTTTCTGTTCAGCCTCTAGAACTCAAAAATTCTTAAATATGAAACCAATGAAGGCTCGGTATTAACCGCGTCTTCTCTCTATTTATTGCCTAAAAAAACTACGCCGCAGCACAAATTCACGGTGTGCCCGGCGTAGTTAATAGGGGATAGAGGGGATAGAGTGAAGTTAGGAAGTTTATTAAAGTGATAATTTATTATACTACAGCAAAAGCTTTAAATGCATAACTGCTTTAAAAATATTTCTAAATTACAGTCGTTATGCAAGAGATGTTTCTGCTTGTATAGGACTCTTAGGATTGAGTCGTAAAGATTCGATCTAAAACAATATGTCCACCTATGGAGTCTCCAATTTCACCGTTGATTAAAATACTCACACCTTTGATTCCTGGGATTTGTGTTACTGACCAAACGATTGATTTTATTGTTATATCTTCCTCTAAGGCCCCACCGGTAAAATTATCTTGGATACTCTTATCGAAGTCAATCGTCACTATGCCATTTTTGATTACAACAGATAGAACCTTAGTTGTGGAGGAAAGGGTTGGCAACAGTTTGTCTGAATGTGGACCTTGGAGGAGCTCACTTAAGACATAGTTGACTTTTTGAGGAAGATCTAGTTTACACCAAACAGCACTGTTTTTCTGACGCACTTCGGGAATCAGGTTTTCCAACTTTTCATTCGTAAAGTAAAGCATATAAGTATCCTCGTTCGCAGACGGTGGACCTTCTTGTGGGGCAACTGTATGTGAGCTATTCTGTACTCCCTGAGGAAAAGCATCAACGTAATCCTCAATGCCTGTTGCAATAGCAATAGCGATCTTGTCTCGATAATTGTCGGACGACAAAAGTTTCCTTTCTCTAGGATTGGAGATAAACCCGACTTCTACAATTACGGCGGGCATATTCGCTTGGTTAATAAGATAGTAGTCACCTGCTTTGGCCTTGCGTTTGTTATCAGTTTGAAGTATTGCGAATTGCTTCTGTATGAGTTCTGCAAGTTCTTTACCTGGTGCAGATTTTTGATGGTAATAAGTTTCCATTCCGTATGTATTTCGCTGTGGGAAACTGTTAGCATGAACGCTCACGAATAAGTCTGCGTTATTAGTAGAAGCTAAATTAATTCTTTGGTTCAATTCTGCTCGTTTGGCCATACGACCTTTTACAAATCCCGGGAGGAAGAAATCCTTGTCCACTTCTCGCGTCAGTATAACATTGCAGTCTTTCGATTCTAAGACTTTGCGTAAGCGTAGAGAAATATCTAGGTTTATGTCCTTTTCTTTAATCCCTGAACTTTGTGCTCCTGGGTCAGCGCCTCCATGTCCTGGGTCTATTACAATAACTTTATTTTTTAGACTAGCAGTAAATACAGAACTGAATTTTAATGACCAAGATCCAATCAATAGAACGATCAATGCTATAATTGTCCCCAAAACCCAACTTTTTCGTACTAGCACAATGATCGACCAACGAAACATCCACCATCACGCTCCTCCTGTCTGTGTTTATCATTATCATTTATGTATATTGTAAAGAAGTATAAAGTAAACATAATTTAGTTGGAAAAATAGCTTGCTCCTCTCCATTTTGTCTTAGATCGTTTGCGGTTAAACTATTGTTAAGTTAAAGCGCGCTCAATCATGTAGAAGGAGGCAGCATTATTGTTGATTATAGCCGTGATAATAATATTCCTTTTGAATATCCCATTTGGATATTGGCGGGGTAACGTTAAGAAGTTCTCTTGGCAATGGTTTTTGTCCGTTCATTGTCCTGTTCCATTTATCATCCTTTTACGCATTAATTTAGGTATAGGCTGGAAATGGACAACTTTTCCACTTCTAGTCGGGGCTTATTTCTCCGGACAACTGGTCGGTGGAAAGTGGTACAAAAATTGGAAGAAATCTATAAGAGTTAGCAGTTGTCTGATTTGCGACATAATTCGGAGTCGTTGGATTGTTATTATCAGGCGATAATTCCGAGTTTCCTAATTTGCAATTATGGTCTTGTTTTACGAGGAATTTGTATAGCTTTAATGAATAAGATTCATTCGAAAACTAGTAATATAGAAATTCTCCTAATAATTTGTTGACAATACGAGTCGATTAATGGTACTATAACTGAGCGCCACGAAGGCGCAGGTTGATTGAACGAGTAAGGGGTAAGACCTCCAAGCTAGTTAATCAAGACAAAGCAAATTAGTTATTGACAGCGCGAGTTGAAAATGCTAATATGTAACTCCGGTCCAAAAGGGCCATCAAGTAAATACAGCACCTTGCCATCCATGGCGGTGCTCTAACCTCGGACATCCTGTCCGAGTCCTGATCTTTGAAAACTAAACAACAAGGACAGCCAATGAGAGAAACTCGCAAGAGTTTCAAAAATGAATCATGAGCAAGTCATCATCTTCTACCAAGAAGTGAAATAACTTTTTTGGAGAGTTTGATCCTGGCTCAGGACGAACG
>JAUZPJ010000063.1 GCA_030706025.1 Bacillota bacterium
TATATTTCACAAGTGAAATGATTTGGGAACATCCTCATTTTAGCGGGTTCCATTTAAGGCGTTTATTTCATATTTGAAATACACCATTTCAATAACGGAACGGCCACAGGATATTCCCTTACTCTTTAATCTAACACATATTTTGACTCTAATTGGCGTATTTCTGTTAAGCCAATAAATTGATTAAATTCCTCAAATGGAATCATTTGACCCATTAAGTTCTTTGTTGTTCCCTTGTCCCTAATTTCCTCCATCAAGTTCTTTATCGCTTGTGCCGCAATATAGGTGGAAGCAGTCGGGAAAATCACCAAGTTAAAACCCAGCTCCTCAAGTTCTTTGGACGAAAGAAGCGGTGTCCGTCCACCCTCAACCATATTGGCAAGGACAGGGATATCAAAGCTTGATGTTATCGTTTTCATTTCTTCAACGGATTCTGGCGACTCAATGAACAAGACATCAGCACCTGCTTCTTGATAAGCTTTACCCCTTTGAATAGCTTCTTCAATTCCATGAACGGTTCGAGAGTCTGTACGAGCAATAATGACGAAGTCCGGATTCTCACGAGCTTCAACTGCAGCCTTGATTTTACCGACCATTTCCTCCTTGGAAATAACCTGCCGTCCTATCATATGTCCACATTTTTTCGGTGCGACCTGATCTTCTAATTGAATTGCTGCTACACCGGCCATTTCATATTGTCTTACCGTACGCATTACATTAATGGCATTGCCAAACCCTGTATCTCCATCAGCGATAACGGGTATATTTACAGCACTGGCAAGGTTATTGGCTCTGGAAAGCATTTCTGTCATGGTCAATAAGCCAACATCAGGCGTTCCGATGTGACTGGCAGCTTGACCATAACCAGTCATATAAACGGCATTAAAGCCTATCTTTTCTATAATTTTGGCGGTCAAGGCATCATGGGCTCCCGGTGCAACGAGGATCTCCTTTGCAGCGATTAGTTCTCTTAATACTTTTCCTTTATTCATGTTAAGACTCCCCTTAATTCTGTTATTATTGGTTAAAAAAGTTTAATGCTAGCGCTAAAGCATCGTTCGCGTGATCCTGGGCAATAGCTCCAACGGTGTAAAGCAGATAATTCCTATCGATGATAATCTCAGGATCATGGGGCAATAACGAAATTCCCGGATTCGCAAGAGCCTTTTTGACGATTTCTCGGCTTTGTTCTTCTGAAGAATGGGCGAAAATCCCCCCCACAATCATCACTCGTTCAACCTTGCGTAAATCTCGCCCAACCGGGGAGCCCGGAATAATACCCATCACAGGATCAAAACCTTGGGCTAAATACCCTGCATGTCGTTTTAACGCGAGTTCAATCGCCGTAATCGCGAGGGCTTTATCAAACATTTTCTCCTGATCGTCGGCGCTTAGATGCTCGGGTTCCCTTTCTAAAAAATGCACATAATTAATCAGTTCTTTGTTTAACTCTTCGCCTTCTAAGCCAACTTTAGCTAAAACCCCACTCGCACCTGCAGTTTCGACGATTCCCGTCGCACTGACTCTTAAGCCTAAGTTTCCTTCGACCGTACGATAAGACACTTGCTTTTCATTGGAAATCACAAGACCTTTTTCTTCATTGCTTAATTTCTCCAAGTCCGGAAGTACGGAGTGAACATCCGTGGTAGCCCCCCCAATGTCAATAACTAAGAGCCCACCTAAACCATCCTGCTCCGGAGTGCCCATAGCCAAAAGTTCCGTACCCATCAGAACGGCTCCGGGAGTAGGAATGACTTTTCGATTCGATACCATCTCTAAAAGTGCCCCTAAACCTTTTGCTCGGGTAATTTGACGGATGAATTCTTGATGTATCGCCTCACGAGCGGGTTTCACCTTTAGTTCATGAATCGTGGGCATGACATTAGGGACTCGAAGGGTACGAATACCGCCAGACTCAAGAATCTTCTGAACCTCTGCCTGAGCTTCATTATTTCCTGCGATAATAACGACCCCGGATGATTTCGCTTGAACAATCACTTTGGCATTCTCAAAAAGGGATTCTTGGTCCCCTCCATCGGTACCGCCTGCCAGCAAAATAATATCAGGCTTTATTTCTTTAAGAACTTGTAATCGAAAATCAATCGGCGTTTCATAAGAAATTATCTCTAAAACTCTGGCTCCGGCACTCATGGCGACTTCTTTAGCTGCCTTCGCAGTAACTCGTGGCATGTATCCCATCGCCACCATTCGTAAGCCCCCCGCTGCCGAACTTGTGGCCAGGGTAATTTGTGCCGAAATTGGACCTGAGCCCAAAACCTTCTCGAGATTACTTCTTGCGTTATTTAATCCGATCTCTATATTTTGTACGGTCGTCGGTGCTTGAGAACGCCCAACAAACTCTAACACATTCCCATCACGATTAAAGGCGGAAAGTTTGGTGTAGGTGCTCCCAACATCATAAACAAGAAAGCTTATCTCGATCATGTTGTTCTCTCCCTATTCTAAGATGTAGGCGTATCCATCCATAATGCGCCGCGCCGTCCGGCCGAAGGCTGCTCTCTTAACTTGAGGCTCGGCTCCCTTCGTTTCAACTTCCACTTCGATATCAATGACTCCCGCGGGGTGACCGATACGAACCCCCGAGGATTTTGCTCGACAGACTTCATAAACAATGGTCCCCGGGATTTTCGCCGCAACACCGGTACAGGTCGTTCCAGTCCCTGCGTAGGTCTTGTGCATGACTTGCATAAACATCAGTCTCGATACGAAATCGACCTGATCCGCAGGAATGATCTTACCGGTTGTAAAATCGGCATATTCTTGAGGTTCACTCACGAAAGCAATCATCGGGAAGGCCGGACTGAGCTTCAGGGCATCCGCTTCATCTTTGGCCATACCAATCATGGTTGCCGCTATACCACGAATTTTTTCTAAGAGTCCAAGGATTTCTTTGTTACCATTAATTTCTGCTGGTGTTTCAATCCCTGTTAATCCCAGATCCTTTGCTCTGACAAAAACCATCGGATTAGCAACATCGACGATGGAGGCATCCAATTGTCCAAACCCTTCAATATCCAAGGAATCAATGGCTTTACCCGTGGGTAAAACCTTATTAGTTACTGAGCCCGCCGTGCCGGCAAAGTCCATCATGATTTTGGCTCCAGTACCCGGAACACCGGCAATTTTATAATCCCCTGCTACTTTGGCTTTTCCATCTTTTACTGGGACCTCTGCCACTAAAATCTTACCGGTATTGGTATTATGGATACGCACTGTTGTGATTGGTTCTACCGCCCGGACTAAACCTTCGTCAATAGCGAAGGGACCCACCCCTGAAGAAATATTGCCGCAGTTTCCGGAGTAATCCACAAGGTAGTCGGTGATACTGACTTGACCAAACGTATAGTCGACGTCGGCATCGGGGCGTGTTGAAGGACCAATGATGGCAAGCTTACTCGTTAAAGGATCCGCTCCTCCTAATCCATCGATTTGTCTAACATCAGGACTACCGAAAATCGATAGAATTTCTCGATCTCGTTTTTGAGGATCGGTGGCTAAATCATTCGCCATTAGAAATATTCCCTTACTCGTGCCCCCGCGCAAAATGGTGCAGCGGATCCGACATTGTTCACTCATTTTATTTTTTTCTCCCTTCCACTCGTTCCTGAACCCAAACAATAACATCTTGGGGATCAGTGCCTGGTCCGAAGAATCCGTCAACACCGAGGAAACCCGTACCTTCATTTTTAATCTTCTCTTGAACCTGAGCATGTTCTTCCTCTTTTTCCGCGATTCGACCGCCACCCATTAGAATGACGTCATCCCGGATCCCGAGTTCTTTAAGTCGTTTTTCAACGCGATTAAAGAGTATTTGCCCCAAGCCTAACAGGTTACTGATTCCGACGACATCAACTTTTGCCTCGGCAGCGACCTCGGCTACGGTCTCCGGCAAATTCATCCCGCGTAGATAAATCACATCATATCCCGCTTGTTCAAATGCTTCACGAATCATGTTAATCCCTACAACGTGGGCATCGGCTCCCACTGTTGCTAAAAGAACCTTTTCCTTTTGAGTTATTATCGCTTTTCCTTCGACTTTTACCGGTTCTTGGGTAAAGGTTAATTTTGCTTGAGGGATATCAACGGGTCCATAACCAGGTACATAACGCTTAATACCATCTTTATCGCGATGCGTCTTAACGCCTCGTTTTAAGTCCCAGCCACCGGCATTGGGGGCATCGAGAATTCCCTTTTTCCCAGCAGACACAATGAGATCGATGAGTTCCATATCCCCATACTTTAACCAGAATTCCGGGTTGATTTCTTCAGGATGGAGTTCCTTTAGTCCGAAAACCGCTGCCAGTACGGCCATCGCCTCATCAAGAATTTCTGCTTCCCGGCGATTGATTTCCGGATCATTAATCGTAAGGGAGGCCGTATTTTCAAAGACATTTTGGGTTGCCCAGATCGCCTTAGCCATCGATGCACCGGTCGGGATCCCGACATTTTCCGCTGCTTTAGGCCGGTAAAAATTCGCACCGCCAAGTTTGGCGCTCAGGGCCATGCGAGCAAAGTGGGCTTGCTCAGCGATAAGATCAGCCGGTGGGTTTTGGAATGTTTCTGGTACAACGATCAGAAATTCACTCCACATCACCTTTTTGAAGGCTCTCATCACTGCTAAATCAGCTAGAAGGTTGATTCCGCCGACATTCATTTGAATGGCACTTAACGCTCTGGGTAGACCTGCATGGATTGCCAGCCCTTCGGCAAGTAAACACATTGCTAAAGCCATGCCATCGGTTCCGCCAATATTATTCAGGTGCTTATGGGAATCTGTTTGCACAAAAATATTGTTTTCAGCACAGATCTGTAAGGCTTTATACCCATTGATAACCTTCGTCTTGTAATCGTGTATCCCCCTGCCCCCGAAGTGAACGTGGATAACTGGGCCAATGTCTGTCCCATCAAATCCTGCCATAAAAGAGTTGATAATCGATAAATGAGGTGTATCTCCTGTGGCATTAATACGTAAAGGGTGATTTGTTCCTCCACCCATGGCCACAAACTCGCGCTCCCCAATCGGAGTAATTCCGCCCTTACCTCGCGATTGTTCGATAAGTTCCGCCCCGTCTAATGGATCAATATGACGTGTTGCCTCGGAATGCACAAATTGAAATAGAGTTATACCTAACTCTTCAGCCACCTTATACAGCTCTAAGGACTCTTTATAAGTTTCTTCCGCTGTGTTTCTGCCGAGAATCGGGTTTTGGACCGGTATCCCCGACTGAGCAGCAAGACGTCCCAATTCGGCGATGCGATAACCACTACGTTCTACCCCATTGACAACCCGCGGTAAGGGCTCTGGCAAACCACTAATAGAACCATCTTCTTGAACCTTGGGCATTTCTACTCCGAAAACCCGTTCATAGGCTTGTATCCGTTCATAATCCTCCCGAATAATCTGCTTTGTCCGCTCCTGCATTTAGTACGCCTCCTCCTTAGAAAAATCAATCGGCAAGAACAATACCAAGACGTTGGGCAGCTTTGCGAGCCTCTTCCAATGAAGGGGTTGCTTTTTTAAGAACGACACGCGCCCCTCCACGATTAAGTGCTTCAACCATTGACCCCTGTTTTGTTGCCTCGATTGTTACGCGTTGTAATTGAGATTCATTCACTTGGTTAATTTCAACCTTAATTTTTTTCTCACGCACCTGTCGTATAATATCTTTATACGCTTTCCCATTATCCGTACTTGCCCCTAAGACAGCTCCCATGAGAATTCCTGGGACATTGATGCCTCGGCGTGCAAAGAGTTCGGGATACAAGTCGATCTTAACGCCCTTAATCTCACCTTTTGTCAAAGCATGGGCAATCCGTGCCGTATTCGTCGGTGAGCCCACCGCTTGACTGCTTCCACCAACCACCGCTTCGCCAAAGGGCTTAATAATAGAATTCGCTTTCGCGGCCAAAGCTTGGGCCTCATTTAAAGCAAGGGTCATGGTTTCCCGAATGACTTTTTGCTCTTCTTCCCTAATATTCTCATCAACAAAATATTCCACGTCTAGATTTGTCTTAAAAAAGGGCTGCATATACTTAATGACAACAGGCACGATTTGTTTCGCTGATACGGGATGAACAGCTGCAGCCATGGCAATCATAACATCCACCGGTACATTGACGGGGATATTGGTCTTAAGTGCTAGATTGGCTGCAAGATTCCCGATAACCACTCCACCACCGATATGAGTTGCACAAAGTCCCGCAACCATCACCCGTGGTGTACAGGGATTTCCTATTGTTGGTGACAATGCAAGCACGATCGCTTTTGCCATCGCTTCCGCGGAACCTTTATAATACTCGACTAGTGTAGCTGCCGTCGCAGCTGCCCCGGCTCCAAACCCTTCCATATTACATCCGGTTGTGGTCTTACCTGCACGGAAAATCGTTCCGACTTTAAGCATCACGGCAACAACCCGGGCTAATTCTTCTTTATCTTCTATAACGTCTTTAAGAGCCCGATAGAGTCCCGTATAAGTACAAGAATCACCCGTCCCTGCACAAGGCTGTAACCCACACGTGTGGTTTCCCACTTGGGCACCTAACGTATAAACGATTATTTTATTAATTAAGTCGTCCTCAATTAAGCGCTTGGAAAAATCATTATCCACAAGTTCCCGTGGAACTTCGCCAAGTAAGAAACTCGATCCAGTCGTAATGCCCGAGTTTAAAGCATAAAGATTATGTGCAAAGGAATTTAAAACAGCATCGATAACTTCTTCTTTTGTCATATAGTTCTCAAACATAGCTTCAGCTATGACGACATCACTCACTCGGAGTCCCAGCTCTGTAGCAACCTCAGCTATCTGGCCTAAGGACAAGCCACCGAATTGGAATCCTTTCGCTTTTACCATCTCTTGAATCTTTTCCATAAAAGTCCTCCAGCTCATGTTTAGGCCCTAATCTAGGCTTTAACTTCTATATCTAACATTTCTTCTAATAATTTAATGACGGATGAGATATCTTCGCGACCTAAACCTTTGGCTCTCGCTTGTTCAAAAACTTGTTGAGCAATGTTGGTCAACATTAGGGGTACTTTTAGTTCTTTGGCTGTTTGGGTAGCCAGTTCTAAATCTTTATACTGTAAATCAACAGCAAACCCCGGTGCAAAATTGCGCTTAAAAACAAAGTTCGGCATTTTCGCCGTTAGCGCATAACTGTTACCTGAGCTCACACTGATCACATCGAGTAAAACTTGTGGGGCAATCCCTAATTTTGTGCCCAAAGCAAAAGCCTCAGCTGCGGCCGTCATATTGATGCCCAATAATAAGTTATTGACGACCTTAACAGCATCCCCGGCGCCCACTTCGCCGACATGATAGATTTTCTTGCCCATAACTTCCAGTAAAGGACGATACTTTGCGACAAGTTCTTCTTTTCCTCCGAGCATAATTGTCAAAGTGCCCTCTGTGGCTCCTTTAACACCACCACTGACAGGCGCATCTAAGTAGTCAATCTCTCTTTCTTCGGCAAGCTTTGCCATCTTGCGAGTAAAACCTGGCGAAACGCTGGACATATCGATAATAGCAAAGCCTGGCTTAGCTCCTGCAAAAATTCCCTGGGTTCCTAATAGAATCTGTTCCACAATCGCTCCGTTCGGTAGCATCGTAATCACGATGTCGACTGACTGGGCTAATTCTTGTGGAGTTGCAGCACTGCTCGCACCGAGGGATACTAATTCTTTGACGGCTTCAGCATTAACATCATTGACAACTAATCCATATCCCGCCTTTAATATATTGATTGCCATAGGCTTCCCCATGGCACCAATGCCGATAAATCCTACACGCACGTTATTTTCCTCCAATTATCTTAATCCATCTTCGCCTTTAATCTCTTCACGCTGTAAACCTCCAATGCGTGCATGTGGACGACCGGAATCCGTTACAACCAGCGCAACCAAAATCTCATCTGCATGGGGAGCATCAGGCACTCTAACTTCCATCGCGTCATAGTGAGTTCTTACGAAAGCGGCGTCCTTATAATGAACGGGCACATCGATAGCGGTACCCATCCCACCCATCTTTTTAGCGGAAGGGATAATCGCTTTACCTCCGCCGAGCTGCTCCCGGAAAGGCTTACCTAAGCGTGGATGAAGAATTGCTGCTGCATGTTCTAATTCGCCCTGTTCCCCAACAACAGCCCCCTTGCCATAGCTGTGCGCTTCTCCACTAGCGAGGCCCAAAGCTTGAATCGCCCGTGCTGATAATAACTCGCCCAATTGTTCTCCAACTTCCATTAACTCGGTTAAATCCTCGACATATTGGCCGGCAAATGGGTTTTTAATGACGGCCACTGCCGCTGCTTTGCGAGTTGGTTTATCCACGGCTTTAACACCATCTTTGTGGGTTTCCTCGACAACCGTAACAATCTTGCGAATTTCCATCGTTTATTCCTCCATAACTTTTATTTGAATTTTCTTTCTATAAATAAACGAATTATATTGCCTGACATAGTCCTTCAGGGAGCATGGCGACCTGTGATCCAATAAAGATGACTGCCCCTTGAATAATTCCTTCATGATAAAGTTCTTTAGCTTTTAATAAACCACTACTCATGGCAAGAGAAGGAGTCTCCGGTCTCAGTTCTCCTATGCTTACCGTTACCGGTAGACCGAGAATATCGGTATTGGGATCTAACGTTTCAGCGGATACACGGATAATACCCGGATCTTCGGCATAACAATAATTTCCGATTAAAGTAGCACAAGCATCGGCCACTCGGGATGTCCTCGCAAGAACCGTTACAGCACTGGCAATCCCCTGAGTAAAGCTTCGTCCACCGAACCCACTCGTTGTAATCCCACCGACTTTATTGGCTGCCTCTAATTGAAGAATGTGGGTAAACGAGGGAGCTTCAATACTTGGAGTGAGTCCGATTTTCGTTTTTTGGTTTTCGAGCAGCCTAACCGCAATGTCTCCCCCGTTATTAATCAAAACTTTGGTAGCCCCTTGAGCAACTAACCAATCGGCGAGAAGATCGGAAAATGTCCCAGCCACTGCAGCCATGGGTGTTAGTGTTTGATCCTTGGTAACTAACACAGCTTCAATCATTAAACGAAGAGGCAAAGGAAGATTATCAGGATTCGGATAGGCTAACGTCCTCTTATCCTTCGCTAAGGGGAGAACCTCTGCTAATTCTTTCAACATCTCAATTCCATAGGCTGCTGCTTCTTGTAATTCCGTTGTCATGCCCTTTCCTAAGCGATCTGCCTTAAGATGGACCTGCATGGGTCCATAATCAAGAAATACCCTATCTGCCGCCAGAACTTCAATCATTGCTTGTTCTTAGCTCGTCGAGCTTTTTGATCGATTGAATATGGCCGCCAATTTCTTCATATTTTGCACGAGACATAGTATATTCTACGGGTGCAACAGTCGCTGGTGTTGGAACCCAAGTGAAAGCCTTAGGCACCATTTTTTCAACATCAACCATAAAGTTAATGCCACCACCCGGTAAGACATACGTATCGGCACCACCGATGGTTAATTTAGCATCTCCACTATGAACAGCTTGGCTTATTTTAATGGGATTTACGGTTACACCAGCCCGTGCACTCCCACCTGTACCTCCAACATAAATTGCCGAAACCCTTGAACTTTCGCAGTTACTCGAAATGAAATCCACCGCATTTTGAACCTCAGGTGTCATCGGGATTTCTTTATGGGAACCGTCACTTTGTACTTCAAACAAGGCGGCCTGTCGAGCGGTTGTTTCGGTCACGAGAATTTTCATACCTTCTTTGGCACGAGTCATATCAATGGATTGAATCGCATCACAGGGTTTTTCGATGGTCGTTCCACCCCAGCCGTGTCCGAGTTCTCCAAAATAACGACCCCTTGTGCTCTTTCTGGCATTTGGAACAACTCCACTCCACGTCATCCCTACCGCTTCCCCAGCTAGATGCTCAGAGAGTAAGCCGACAACATGGTAATCCAAAACGATCGCCTCATCGACAACGTCTTTTAACTGATTGGCAAACATGCCAACCGTTGCACTTCCACAACCAACCCGCATTTTATTGTCTTCTAAACCATTGATGATGGGGGGATACCCGACTTGAAGTTCTAACGTTGTGTTATCCCCTTCAACCTTAAGGGTGACTCTCTCACCATTCGCGATCTCCACGATGGTCCGAGCAACGATGAAACCATCTTTACCCGTGAGCAAATTAGCACCACCAATAGAAAGCATTTTCGAACCGTATTCTTCCGTATCAACCATCCCGATAACTTTACCGTTACGTTTTACTTTAGCCCCTTCTTCACCGATGTGCATATTCGTATCAATCTTGACCTTGATTCCGCTATAGCTTAAGGGAGCTTCCGTGACCACCGTCACCATTTCAATTCCGTCTACGGTATCCTGAACGATGTGAGGAGCCGGGCGGCAGCAAGGATAGTTCGTACCCGCGCCAACTGCGGTAATAAGGGGACCCTTTTTCCCGATATCCGTCACCAGTTTTCGGTTACGAACAAGCACACCTCCCTCATTACGATAACGTTGACATGCCCCTAAATAACCCTCAATAATCTCACACTGGACAGGACAAGAAGCACACTTAACGGCTGTTTGTTTTATTTCTGAAGTTCTTACTGCGGCCTTAAAGGGACAAACTCGAGTACAAATCCCACAACTGGAACAGTTCTCCTGAATCACTGCGTTTTTATTTTCAATGAGGATTGCTTTATTCGGACACTCTTTCGCACAGATCCCACAACCCTTACAAACCTCTAGATCAATAACGATCACTTAATCGCCCCCAGTTCAAAAAATAACGGTTTTGGGTAAAA
>JAUZPJ010000064.1 GCA_030706025.1 Bacillota bacterium
GCGCAAACCTTTTTAATCGTTTCTCCGCACTCTTAACATCATTCTCTGTAAAACGATTCTTTTTATAAGCATCGTTATATTTTTTATAGTCTGGGTTTAGCCAGAATACTTGGTTTGTATTTATAATCTCAGTGAGCAATGGGTACTCCTTCTGCCATAGTTCAATACTCTTTCCTAAAATCATACGGGGCACCTCTCTTATCTCTTGTTTAATTTTAGCTGTGCTCTGACAAAAAGCTGATTATTTTACATATTATACAGCCAAAAGTTTCATAAGCCAGCACCAATAAAGCAGTGCTGGCCTAAATATTTAAGATATTTGGGCGATCTGCTCACGCCGGAATTGCTCCAGAAAATGGACTTAACGCAATCATAATGGCGGCAAAAGCTTTATCACAGATTCTTGATGGTCGTATTAATGAAAAAACCACAGCAAACATAGGTACGATCAACGGTGGTATTGCCACAAATATCGTACCTATGTTTGCTGTGGTGATCCATTGTGGAACACGGAGTCAGGATCTAACCGAACTTCAATTGATAACAGAAAAAAATAAGAACATTATAGAGCGCGTGGTGAATGCTAAAAGCAGATAGCCCTGAAGTTTTCAATCCGGGGCTACTTATTACAATGCTCTCTCCGACTAGAGATTGATTCGGGAATATAACGTTAAAATTACAATACAGATTTTACGGCTTCAAAAAGTGCGTCAACAGGATCTTTCTTTGTGAATTTCTTGGGTTTACCTTCAAACCAAATTTCTAGGTTCCATATACCATATTTTTCATGGTCCATTCCTAGTTTAGGAGTATATGGTTCCAACAGACTTAAGCATTGACCTATAGAAAGTAGGGGGAGACCGTATGGCTTTATTTTTGCTATAAAGAAATTTATATTGACCTCATCTTCCTCATCAAACAAATTCTCATCACAATGGTCTTCAAAGATAAAGAGATCACTAAATCTGGGCATCCACCATTCTTTTAGTTTATCTCGCTGTTCAGTTGTAAGTTGTTGGAGTTGATCAGCTGTAATTCGTTGTTTCATTTTACACCATCCCCATTAAGCCCTATTTGTGGTTGGTACATCGTTAAAATATACTTTTAACATCCGCATAAAACACTTCCATTAGTCAACTCAAACTATTCACGCAACTCAAGATTATCATAATAATCTCGCATAGTACAGTTTAAATAATCAACATATAATGAGATAAATTAATTTAATGGACAAAAGGGAGAGTTCTCTAGGCTCTCTCCTTTTTTAAGTTGCTAGACCATATACGGATGGTTCTGATGTAATCTTGTCCTTTGAAAAGACTCCTTAGTTTTCTTAAATACCTTGTATTGAAAATTTGAATTGCCCTGTCTGTCCCAACTTAGTATAGTTAATTCATCAACCGAACTAAGCATCACCTACATCCTCAAACATGGCTTATCTTAGGAACTGGAATTATGCAATAGTTTTCAAATTTATATACTTTGTTTGGAGATGAGTAATATGGATACGAAGATTCCGTTTCATGAGAGAAAAGGCTATCATTGGGTTGTGGTAAGCACAGTATGTATAGGCGCATTTATGGCAGCTTTGGACGCCAGTATTATCAATGTTGCTATGCCCGCTTTAAGCAAAAGTTTTTCAAGTGGAATGGATATGGTAGAATGGGTTTCTATTGCTTATCTTTTGACTTTAACATCCCTTTTAACGATGTTTGGTAGTTTGTCAGACAGATTAGGCAGAAAGTTATTTTACACAATAGGCTTTGCTATTTTTGGCCTAGGTTCAGGACTTTGTGGCTTGGCGTCAACGATACCACTCCTTATCAGCTCGAGGATTTTGCAAGCAATTGGTGCGGCCATGCTGCAAGCTAATTCAATCGCTATCATTACCTCGGCGGTTCCGAGCGCTAGCCTTGGAAAGGCCATTGGGATCCAAGGCTCAGCACAAGCTATTGGTTTATCAATCGGACCAGCAGTCGGGGGAATAATAATTGCTAATTTTGGCTGGCGTGTGATCTTTTATATAAACATTCCTGTAGCAATTATCGGTACACTTATTGCTAGTTTTATCCTGCCTAGGGATAAAACTAACCCACATTCTACTCCTTTTGATTACTTAGGTGCAGTTCTATTTACCCCAGCATTGATTCTGTTGTTGATAATATTCAAAAGTGGTTATAAAGTGGGTTGGTTATCACCAACGACTATCATGGAATTTATGACAGTAGTTATCTTATTGTCGCTCTTTGTTTTCCGTGAAAAGAGATGCGTAAGTCCCATGATTAATTTGAACTTACTCAAGATTAAGGCTTTTACCAGTGGAAATATTTCGGGGCTACTCTCCTATTCGCTAATGTTTGGCATTATCTTTTTACTACCATTTTATTTAGATTGGGTTTTAGACTTGCCTTCATTATATATTGGGCTTATTTTGACGGTAGTCTCGTTAGCAATGTTTATAATGTCCCCCATTTCAGGAGCTATTGCCGATCGTATTGGAACCAGAGTATTAACTAGTAGTGGTATGGCTATTGCTGCTATTGGCGCAATAGTATTATCAACACTATCACTAAGGTCTTCAATCTATATTGACCTAATAGGCTTGTTGTTAGTTGGAATAGGTATGGGGATGTTCACTCCTCCTAATAATAGTTCAGTTATGGGAAGCGCACCACCCGAACATGTTGGGGTGGCCGGCGGGATTTTAAATATGTCCAGATCTATGGGTATGAGCATAGGAGTGGCCATTGCGGGTACGATCTATAACAGTTATTTTAATAGTTTTAATCGAATTAACTATACCCTGATGACTGCCCGTATTCTTTCTTTTCATGTAGGTTTTAAGGGAATGGCTTTAATGGGCATTATTGCGGTGTTAATTTGTGTTTTTGTCCATGATCGTACTGTAACCAAGAAACTTTCTACAAGGGAAATAGTTTCATTTCACTAATCTGAGTAGGATTAAGAAAGCCCTGGAACTTATAAACTCCAGGGCTTTTTAGCATCATAAGACGGTATCTTACTACGCACTCCCGCTAATGCTTGAATTTTTAGCTGACAGGACGAAGCTTTGTTACCATACGGAGCATTTCCCAGAACAGCAGAGCAGCTCCTATGATAAATATCACATCCCCAAGTATTCTAGCCCACGTTAAGTTGACGATTAACGGTGAACTATAGAATTCATAGCTTATGTTGCTGCCTGGCTACATAAATTAACAGCAACTACGTTTTGAGTAGTTGCTGTTAAAGAGGACTTTAAATAAATGTCATGGTTTTGTTTGAATATAATTCTTCAAAACATCTTTCCACATCGATGGGTCTTCTAGGCCCAAACGCCAAATAGCAATTCCACTTAATTGATTCTTTTTAGCAATGTTTACCTTAAAATTCAGACTACGATTGTTTTCAAAATAAACTTCGTGACGAACCCCTGCAACCGTGAAAGTATAATGTGGGGCTTGTTGACTTTCATCATATAATATGTTCACTTTTTGTTTGCCCGCTAAAGTAATGGCTTGGGGTATAGACATACCAGTTGGAAGCAAAGGCATATTAGATTTCCAGTCATTAGCGTATACGGGTAGTCCCATAATAACTTTTTCTTTCGGTATTTTGCTTATAGTATAATTGATCACCCTATTAACCCAACCTTGTGAGGCAATTGGCCCTTGAGTCGTTCCCAATCCATGCTCTTCGTATGTCATTATGACTACTTGATCAGCTTCTTTGCCAATAGCTGCATAATCATAAGCACCGGACCATGTATCGTTTTTATCATCCTGATATTTAGCTGGTACACATACATTAAGTATTTTGCCACTTTTATTAAAACTTCTGTTCAATTCACTAATAAACGCCGAATAATTGTCACGGTCGTTAGTAAGTGTTTTTTCAATATCGATACAAATACCGTCCCAGTTTTCATTAGTAACTAAGTTAACTAAATTATTTATAAACTTAGTTCGGGCCGAGGGGTTCGACAAAAGCTGATGTGCAATTTGTTGATCAAACCCCTTGTTGTTTAGGTTATGGACTAAAGCAAGCACTTTCGCCCCACCCTTTTGAGTTGTAGCTTTAAGGCTTAAATCAACATTGTCAGATCGTTTAATCTTTCCTGTTCCATCAAAGGAATACCAGAAAAATACTACTTCATTGATTACATTGATATTTTGAATTATTGAATCTTTTGAGTTCTTTCCTGCGTCAGTACAGAAACCTAAGATTATGCGTTTACTTGATCCCGGAACATCTTTACTTGAAGCCTCAGCTTGCGGGGTTTGACCATTATCTTCAACCTGTGACTGTGTGAGTCGCTGAGGTGGATATTGATTCCCTCCACAACCAACGAGTGCTGAACCTTGAATTAAGGTGGATAAGACAATTAAAGCCAGATACCTTTTCATAGTTTCCTCCCCATTATAGTGGTAAACTGACTTTAATTTTCCCTCTTCAGTTTTAAATATGTGTAACGTGCTATAGTTCGAGTTGCTAGAAATTAATGTAGGCTATTCTGGGGATCCTTCGGAAGTGAATTTATTTAAGTCCAATTATCTTTTTCCTATATAACTTCAGTTTCGATGTTTTGTCCTGTGAATTGACTATTGTAAAGTTCTGCGTAGAAACCACTTTGAGCAAGTAAGTCCTTATGGTTGCCCATCTCAATAATTTTGCCCTTATTCATTACGAGGATTAGTTCCGCATCACGAATAGTTGATAGTCTATGGGCAATAACGAAACTTGTTCGGCCTTTCATCAAATTGGCCATAGCTTTTTGAATTAACACTTCAGTTCTAGTATCAACGCTGCTTGTTGCTTCATCAAGTATCAGAATAGTCGGGTCTGCGAGGATTGCACGTGCAATAGTAAGCAATTGTTTTTGTCCCTGAGAAATATTAGTTGCCTCTTCATTGAGAACTGTATTATAGCCATCAGGTAGTGTTCTGATAAAGTGGTCGGCATGAGCCGCTTTTGCTGCCCGGACTACATCCTCCATTATTGCACCTTGCTTTGCATAAGCTATATTGTCCTTAATGGTTCCGTTAAATAGCCAGGTGTCTTGCAGAACCATTCCAAACATCTTGCGCAATTCGTTACGTTTGATATCTTTGATATCAACGCCATCAATGCTAATTTTACCGGCATTTATTTCATAGAAACGCATTAATAGGTTTACAAGTGTGGTTTTACCTGCACCAGTGGGTCCAACAATTGCAATGGTATGCCCTGGTTTTACATCCAGGTTCATATCTTCAATAAGCGGAACCTCTTCTTTATAACGGAAATCCACATGGTTAAATCTAACTTCGCCTTTCGGAAATTCGATGACACTGGCATTAGGGTTGTCGGGAATTTCTTCCGACTCATCGAGTATCTCAAATACACGTTCTGCACAGGCGATCGTAGACTGAATAACATTGGCAATTTGTGCAGTTTGCGCAATTGGCATTGTAAAGGAGCGAGAATATTGAATAAACGCTAGTATATCTCCTAAGCCCAATAAATTTTTTGTTATCCATAGACCTCCTACAATACTAATGCCTACGTAACCAAGATTGCTTATGAAATTCATCAGCGGAAACATCATGCCAGAGATAAATTGTGCTCTCCATCCTGCACCGTAGAGGTTTTTATTAATCTCTTCGAATCGTTCTATCGAATCTTTTTCATGCCCGAATGCCTTGACTATTTTATGTCCAGTATACATCTCTTCAACATGCCCACTGAGTGCCCCCAACTCTTTTTGCTGTGCTGCAAAGTACTTTTGGGACCTTTTGGCGATAATGGTAGTTGAGGCAATATACAAGGGCAATGTTGCAACCACGATTAGAGTCAGTATCGGACTGATTGTCAGCATCATAACAATGTAGCCAATAATCGTAATCACCGAAGTAATGATCTGAGTCAAGCTTTGCTGCAACGTTGTCGCTACCGTATCCAGATCATTGGTAACGCGGCTTAATATATCACCATGGGGATGATTATCGAAATATTTCAGGGGCAGTCTAACAAGTCTTTGATCAACTTCCCTGCGCAGGTCGCGGACAGTTTTTTGGGCTACACCGGACATGACCAGCCCCATTATTAAGCTAAAGCAGGCACTTATTATATACATTCCCAAGAGGATTAACGCAATCCTTCCGATGTACTGAAAGTCATATTCACCATTTGTTTCTCTGATTGCTCTTACTGCCCCATTAATTTGTTCCGGGGTCAATTTGACATTCTGCTCACCAACTTGTGCTTTCGCTGGCATTTTTTGGCCTAAATCCAACATTTTCTGAACTATATCAGCCTTTTGTCTAGCATCCTTCACGGTATTTAGCATAGGAAGTTGCATAAACTCTTGGATAGCTTTGGCCGTTCCCGGATCAACTGTCGTCTGTTGCAGCGAACTCGGAGTCTTTTGAACTTGCTGCATCTGCCCCATTTGCTGGTTAATCTGATCAACAACCTTAGTTTGTGCTTCTGACATTTTCTCCAACATCATTTTAGCCATATAACCATCTTGCAATTTGTTCATTGCCTTACTCGTTATTTTAGGGGCGGCGATGGTAAAAACCGTACTGGCGATGGCAAAGATCACGACAATGATTAAATTAACTCTGTGTGGTTTTAGATATCTGATAAGCCTTTTAAGAGTTCCTTTAAAGTCTTTTGCTTTTTGTACTGGTCCGCCAAACCCTCCCCCAAAGCCACCTCCCATTTGGCCTCTACCCTTTTGACCTCTTTGATTGCTATTTTGCACACTCATGCAATCTCCTCCTCTGAAAGCTGAGACGAAACAATTTCCTTGTATACCTCGCAGGTATCTAACAGCTCCCTATGAGTTCCCATGCCTGCAATCTGACCTTCATTTAGAACGATAATTCTATCGGCATCCATGACAGTCCCAACCCTTTGAGCAACAATAATTACGGTTGCTTCAGCTATTTCTTGTTTTAGAGCAGCTCGCAAACGCGCATCTGTCTTGAAATCAAGGGCCGAGAAACTGTCATCAAACACATAGACTTCTGGCTTTCTTACCAGCGCCCTAGCAATGGAGAGGCGCTGTTTTTGTCCACCCGATACATTGGTACCACCCTGTGCTATTTCGTGTTCAAAGCCGCGATCCATAGTTTCTATAAACTCAGTTGCCTGGGCAACGTCGGCAGCATGTCTTATTTCGGCTTCTGTGGCCTGATCATTGCCAAACTTGATGTTATCAATGATTGTTCCTGAAAAAAGTACTGCCTTTTGCGGTACAAATCCGATTTTTGACCGGAGACTTTTCTGTGACATTTCCCGGACATCTACTCCATCAATGAGTATGCTTCCGCTGTCTACATCATAGAACCTTGGAATCAAGTTAATCAGGGTTGACTTGCCAGCGCCCGTGCTTCCAATGATTGCGGTAATTTCACCGGGTCGTGCGGAAAATGAAATGCCGCGTAAGGCCGGTTGTTCAGCACCGTGATAAGTGAAGGTTACATCTTTAAATTGTACAAAGCCTTTCTCTGTAAACGAGTCTTCAACTTTCGCTGCGTCGGTAATCTCTGGGATTGTTTCCAGTACCTCGTTTATTCTAACCGCAGCGGCTTGGGCACGGGGGACCATGATAAACATCAATGACAGCATTAGCATGGAGAACATGATTTGCATAGCATATTGGGTAAACGCTGCAAGCGCCCCCAGATCCATACTTCCTTTACTGATGAAGATTCCTCCAAACCACAAGACCGCTAGAGAGGTAAAGTTCATAACAAGCATGATTGATGGCATCATAAAAGCCATTATTTTATTAACTTTTATATAATTGTCTGTCAGATCAACGTTCGCTTGGTCAAAACGTTTGACTTCATGTTCAACCGTGTTAAATGCTCGAATTACACGAATACCAGTCAACTTTTCTCGCAGGACAAGGTTAATTTTATCGATTTTAACTTGTACTAATCTAAAAAGTGGGAGCATACGGGAGGCAATTAAGGCAATGACACCAGCCAATACTGGTATGGCAATTCCCAGCACCCAAGTAAGCTGTCTGTCTTCACGTAATGCCATGATAATACCACCAATGGCCATCATTGGAGCACTGATCATCATTCGCATGATCATGACTGTAACCATCTGAACCTGGTTGATATCGTTAGTGGTTCTTGTGATAAGTGTAGCAGTACCTATCTTATCAATTTCATGTAATGAGTAGCTTTCAACCCTACCAAATACCTTGCTGCGAAGGATTGTCCCCAAGCCCACCGCAGTTTTAGAAGACAAGAAGCTGGCAATGATCGCACAAACTGCCCCTCCCCCTGCAACCAAAAGCATAAATCCACCAATATTCAAAATTTTACCATTATCGCCCTGCAGAACCCCATCATTGATAATATCAGACATTAAGGTTGGCAGATAAAGATCACCTAATGTTTGTAAAAATACAAAGATCAATACAGCGATGATCATAGCGGTGTATGGTTTTAAATACTTAAATAGCCTTAACATAGTTAAAACGCTCCTAGTCATCATTTTGCTCGTGTTAATTTTTTGTTCTCAACATTTTTAGTTTGTCTCAAGTATTCGTAAAGTCTGTGAAGTCTGTTCCTATAAATACTTGATCAATACCCCATCTCCTTTAGTATTCTCGATAGCGTACGCAAACGTTCACCAATTAACTCATCATCCTGACTCAAAGACTGGCTGAATAATTGGATATCCTCCTCTATTTTTTCATTGTCAGTACAGACTGATACAGTCATTGCGTCACCTTGTAACCCGACTCGATCAATCACAGGATTTTGAGTATCATACAACTTATCGTAGCGATAGGCCTCTCGAAAATGAAGTTTGGCCCTACACACGAGAATGGCAAGATCAAGCACACGATGAAGAGGCAATTCCTCAGACTGTCTTGACCATTTTTCTCCTGTGTGTCTCCATACTTTGGCTGAAATATCAAGTTTACCTCGATCATTCCACTGGGCTAATCCTAGAGAAAGTCCTTTGGCGTCGGAACGATAAGCATATCTTCCGTCAACATTTTCATAGTTTTCGGAGACAATAACTGGTTTGTGTTTTAAACTGGTTGGTATTTTCATGATAGGCTCCCCTTTACTAGACTAGTTATTTACTAAAATAATAGGTTGATTATAGTCTTCTCCTTACACCATGTCAACACTGTGTAAGTATTACTCAATTTGTTCTTTTATTTCCCCATGAAGTAATCCGACAATAGTAATTGTTAATCTGAGGCGAGGAATTCAAATGTCCACTCACAAAGTGGGGACAGGGTACATAACTTATACTAGGATAATAAAAGGAACTTTTTGGAGAGGAGGTCTTCTGATGATTACAGCATTTTTCTTTCCTATTGTCGCAATAGAATTAGCGGTGATTATTTGGTTATTAATCCGCATTTTGCATGAAATTGAGGAGTTAGAACATCACAGAAAACCACATCACTAAACGAACTACAGACCGGGCTATATGCCTGGTCTTTTCTGTGTCTCATACCGAACGTATTTGTCCGTACCTGTAAAACGCCCTTTTATGAGGGCGGGCTATTGTCCTTTTTATTGCCGTATCATTGTGATGGATGATACGGCAAACTAGTCACGATAATATTTTTGCGGAGTAAAAGTAACAGTTTCATTAACTGACCGGTCTGATGGTGCAAGAAGTTCTGCCATAACCTAGCTGGGACAAATTCGGGAATGACTAAAGTGACTTTTGAATATCGAGGATCTTTCTCAATTGTATCCAGGTAGTTTAGCAAGTCATGAACAACAGCTCTATAGGGCGAATCTACAATGACTAATTCAATTTGAATATTGCTTTGTTGCCAATGTCTTTGCAGCTTTTCTGCCCTCTCCTTATTCGAGGCAATGTGAACTGCCGAAATCAACGGAGTCAACTCATACCCGTATTTAAGAGCCTCAAGGACTATTCTGTTCAAGTCAAATACCGGAACTACGATTTTGCTGTTATACTCTAAAAGGTTAATGTTAGAACGACGATTTGAAATTCTAGCGATTTCTTCATTAAACTCTTGAATCTCTTCTATTGTTGGTTTAATAAGCCGAGTTTCTTGCTTGTACACGTTCGATACAGAATTGAAGAAAAACATAAGTAAAGGAATGATAATAGCCACTATCCATGCTCCTTCAATAAACTTGGTAATCAAGAAGATTATAAACATCAAAAATGAGATCACTCCACCGAAGGAAAAGATCGCCAAATCTCGGTAATAACCCTTAGGTTTGCTCTCAATACAGTGTTTTGCCAAGCCTAGACCTGTAAGAGAAAAGCTAATGAAAACGCCAATAGCATATAAAGGGAGCATACTATGGGTATCACCCTCAAAAACGATAATTAAGAGAAGACCAATGATACTCAATGTCCAGATTCCCGAGCTATACACTAACCGGTCCCCAAGATTTTTGAAATAGCGAGGAGCATACCCATCTCGGGCCATTAAACTCAACAGAATTGGTAAGCCTACAAAGGGTGTGTTTGCAGCAATAACTAAGATTAAAGCAATTCCTGCCATTAAAATATAATACATCATTGTTTTTCCAAAAATTAATAATCCCAGCTGATTTATGATCGTATTTTCTTCACTGGGGATTAGCTGAAATTTACTTGCTAGAAACACCATCCCAGCAAGGCCAAGCGCTACAATAATTCCAAGTATAAATAATGTGTTGATAGCACGTTTCTGGGCTGGGGACTTAAATGCGGATACTCCATTACTCACCGCCTCGGTCCCTGTCAAAGC
>JAUZPJ010000065.1 GCA_030706025.1 Bacillota bacterium
AAGTTAGAACAGTTGATCGATGAGTATAGTGATGATGAAGTTTGCGTACTATTAGATGCAGATGATGCGGGGGATAAGGCCCGGCGTTTATTTAAGCAAGAGTTTCCTAATGTTCGTCACTTATACACCCATAGGATGTACCGTGAGGTGGCTACGACTCCATTCAATGTACTCGCTCAGATACTTGAAAGTGCCCACTTCGACGTAAAGGAACCGGACAATGAAGGATTAAATAAGTAAGAACATAGGATCTAAGTTCAACAGTTTTCAACTTTATAAAAGCTTCATTATTTCTTGATAATTCCTTGATAGGATGGTCTTAATTTCATCAGAATTAAGGAGTAGTGTTATTAAGGCAAATAACTATCAAAGGGAGGAAATTATTATAATGGGGAAACAAAATCTAGCTTATCAATTCAGTAAAAAATCATGGATCGTAGTAGGAATGTTATTATCGCTGACCTTAATTGGATTAGGTGGATGTGGTTCCACAACGACAACATCGACTCCTGCAGCGTCTACAACGCAATCATCGACTTCTAGTCAGGCAAACCAGGGGCAAAATGCTCAACGACCGTCTCAAGATCCCGCATTAAAAGCTGTTATGGAGATACGTCGTTTACAAAGCAACCCACAAAATGCTTTAACAACTGATCAGAAAGCCAAAATTAAACCTATTTTGCAAGAGTTAATTAGTATTTCTAATCCAAGTCAAGATATTTTACAACAAAAAGCTAATGACATAAACGCCGTATTCACTGATCAACAGAAAAGCTATTTAACTAATCGACCAAATTCACAAAGAAATAACCAAAATGGTAATA
Source organism: Bacillota bacterium (assembly GCA_030706025.1). Classification (GTDB taxonomy): domain Bacteria; phylum Bacillota; class Desulfitobacteriia; order Desulfitobacteriales; family Desulfitobacteriaceae; genus Desulfosporosinus. The sequence goes on from JAUZPJ010000065.1 coordinate 825, forward strand.
ACAGTCAGGGCGGAAACACTCCCAATGGAAATAATTCAAATGGGGATAATAGGAAAAATGGGGGAGGCAACGGACAGAACGGCCGTACGTTTAATCCAAAGGATATCTATCAACAAGTTCTAGACTCTTTGAAGTAATAAATTAGCACATGATAGATTAGTGCAATATCCCAAGATTTATGTTGTTTGTCTACTTTTAATTCGATGTGAATCGTGATATTATGCAAACTAAGGATTTTCGTTCCAACAAATTGGGTGACAAGGCCATAGACAAAGTGCTATGGCCTTATACATATTTTAAAGACTCATTAGTCAAATATAACTACAAGTGAAGAGTTTATAAACGAACTGGAGGATAGTATGGGATCACTAGAAGTTAAACGTATTTATGTGGAAAAGAAACCTGGCTATGATATTGAAGCTCAAGGTCTTTTGAATGATTTGCGAGAAAATCTGGGCATTATTGGATTGGAAAACTTAAGAGTTATCAATCGCTACGATATTTCTGGAATTACGGATGAGGAATATGCACAGTCCCGTCCGATTATTTTTGCTGAACCACCGCTTGACTTAGTCTACGACGAGCAGTTAGAAATTCCCGAGAAGGATCTGGTTTTTGCTATGGAATACCTACCAGGTCAGTATGACCAACGGGCAGATTCTGCAGCCCAATGTATCCAGATTCTTACTCAGAAAGATCGACCCAATATTGCCTCTGCTAAACTGATTGTTTTAATGGGTAAAATATCTGCGGATGACTTTCAAAAGATCAAAGCTTATTGTATTAACCCTGTTGAATCACGAGAAGCTTCTTTAGATAAACCGGAAAGTCTTGAATCTGAATCCGTGATCCCGCCGGATGTGAAAATAATCGAACGTTTTATTGAAATGGATGCTTCTGAGTTGAGAGCTTTTTATAATTCTACCGGCTTAGCAATGAGTTATGAGGATTTGGCCTTTTGTCAGGGCTATTTTCGGGAAACGGAAAAACGAAACCCTACGATTACAGAGATCCGAGTGATTGACACTTATTGGTCGGATCATTGCCGCCATACAACGTTTAATACCCGGATTGAAGAGGTCGCATTTCCTGAAGGAGATTTTGCTTCCGCACTAACCGCTGCCTACCAGGAATATCTCAAGTCGCGGGATTATGTGTATGCAGAAAACGTCGTTAATCGAGATGTATGCCTAATGGACATCGGCGTTTTGGGAATGAAGGAACTAAAGAAGAGAGGACAATTACAAGATCTCGATCAATCCGATGAGATTAATGCTTGTAGTATTGTTGTTAATGTCGACATCAATGGCCGAAATGAAGAGTGGCTGGTGATGTTTAAGAATGAGACCCATAATCACCCCACAGAAATCGAACCTTTCGGTGGAGCTGCTACTTGTCTAGGGGGTGCCATACGTGATCCATTGTCTGGTCGTACTTATGTTTACCAAGCCATGCGAGTGACTGGGAGCGGAGATCCGAGAACGAAACTTGAAGATACCTTACCCGGAAAGCTACCTCAAAGAAAGATCACAAGGGGCGCAGCCGCAGGTTATAGTTCCTATGGTAATCAAATTGGACTTGCTACTGGGCAAGTAACGGAAGTCTATGACGAAGGCTTTGTGGCCAAACGTATGGAAATCGGAGCTGTAATAGCCGCCGCTCCCCGTAAAAATGTCGTTCGTGAAGTTCCTGAACCAGGGGATGTTGTCGTATTGGTCGGCGGGAGAACAGGCCGGGATGGGTGCGGTGGCGCGACTGGTTCTTCTAAAGAACACACAACAGAGTCCTTGCTGACCTGTGGGGCTGAAGTGCAAAAAGGAAATCCTCCCACAGAACGAAAGATTCAAAGGCTCTTCCGTAATCCTAATGTAAGTACCCTGATTAAACGATGTAATGATTTTGGAGCAGGCGGGGTTTCCGTGGCTATAGGGGAATTGACGGAGGGCTTAGAAATTAACTTAGATGCCGTTCCTAAAAAATACGAAGGTCTTGATGGGACGGAACTAGCAATTTCCGAATCGCAGGAGCGTATGGCTGTCGTTATTCGTTCAAACGATTATGAGACATTTGCTGGCTATGCTCATGAGGAAAACCTAGAAGCAACCCTAGTAGCTCGGGTTAGTTCTGATTCCAGGCTGAAAATGCTTTGGCGTGGACAGGCAATTGTGGATATCAGCCGGGAATTCCTCAACACGAATGGGGTTAAGCAAACCATGAAAGTAAAGGTAACCCTTCCCGAGAAAAGTAGTAACTACTTTAAGAGATTACCGGAATTCGAGGGCATGTCATTAAAAGAAGCCTGGTTCGCTAACTTAACTGACTTGAATGTCTGCAGCCAAAAAGGTTTGGTGGAAAGGTTTGACAGTACTATTGGTATGTCTTCCGTTCTTATGCCTTTAGGAGGTAAGTATCAACTCACTCCTGCGGAAGGTATGGTGGCGAAAATCCCCGTACTGTCCGGGGAAACAAATACTGCGACCATGATGACCTATGGTTATAATCCGCAATTATCAAAATGGAGTCCGTTTCACGGTGCTCTCTATGCTGTTGTGGATGCAGTCACTAAGATTGTAGCTATGGGCGGAAATTACCGTAAGGTGCGACTTACCCTGCAAGAGTATTTTGAACGGTTGGGAACTGATCCAGAAAAGTGGGGAAAACCCTTTAGTGCCTTACTCGGTGCTTTCTACGCTCAGAAGAAACTCGCGATTCCTGCTATTGGAGGGAAGGACAGTATGTCCGGTACCTTTATGGATATGCATGTTCCTCCGACGTTGGTTGCTTTTGCAGTTAATGTGAGTGAGGCAGATAAAGTAGTGTCTCAGGAGTTCAAAAGGGTTAGTAGCAAAGTAGTCTTGGTAAAGGCTGCCCGGAATGCCCAAGAAATTCCTGACTTTGAGCAGTTGTGCAAAAATTATATAAAGATTACTGAGTTAATCAATTCCGGATTCGTTTTAGCAACTCATACCATAAGAATAGGGGGACTAGCTGCTGCTCTCAGCAAAATGTCTTTTGGCAATCGAATCGGGATGATTTTTGGAGCACAAACCAATATTACGGATTTGTTTTCAGCTGACTATGGTTCGATTGTCTTAGAAGTTGAGGAAACGGTAAATCTTCCTGATATTTTCGGCGATGTAGAGTACCAACTTCTCGGTATTACTCAAGAAAAACCAGCAATCACGGTTAATGGAGAAGATATTGAGTTGGATCTCGCCTTGCAAGCTTGGAATAAGCCATTGGAACGAATATTTCCTACTCAAACGGAAAAAGTCGCTGAACCCTTAAAAATAAGATTTAACTTGCGGAATACCCAGAAACCGTCTTTTAAAGTGGCCAAACCAAGAGTTTTTATTCCTGTATTTCCGGGTACTAACTGCGAGTACGATTCTGCTAAAGCCTTTGAGAAAGCTGGTGGCATAGTAGAAACTATGGTAATTAGGAACCTAACATCTGCTGATGTGGAACAATCGATCCAAGAGATGACTAAAAAAATCGGGCATGCCCAAATCGTCATGTTGCCGGGTGGCTTCAGTGCTGGGGATGAACCGGATGGATCAGGGAAATTCATTGCCACGATGTTTAGAAATCCTCGAATTAACGAAGCAGTGCTCAATCTGCTCAATCGGCGAGACGGATTGATGCTTGGAATTTGTAATGGGTTCCAAGCCCTAATTAAACTTGGTCTCGTTCCGTATGGCGAAATTATCGATTTAATGGAGGATTCACCTACTCTTACGTATAACAAAATTGGGCGTCACATTTCTTGTATGGTTCAGACTAAGGTCGTGTCCACTTTGTCCCCATGGTTTAGTGGGGTGGAATTGGGTGAAATTCACACCGTACCTATCTCACATGGAGAAGGACGTTTTGTTGCCACTAAAGACATGATCCAGACGTTAATCGCTAATGGTCAGGTTGCTACTCAATATGTAGATCTCAATGGTAACCCAAGCAATGACATAATCTATACACCGAATGGCTCTTATGAAGCAATCGAAGGAATTACAAGTCCTGATGGACGCATACTCGGAAAAATGGCTCATTCCGAGAGAACTGGTAAGGAAATTGCTAAAAATATCCCAGGGCAAAAGTATCAACCTATTTTTACCGGTGGAGTAAATTACTTCAGAGGATAAGTTTTGGAACAACGCCTGCTATTATTTAACGCATTTACGAATGGTTAGGTTACTCTTGCAGGTTTTTCGAAGTACCTGTCGAATTGTAGTATCGAATAATTAAATTACTACGTATGGGAGTTGAAATTTTTGAACACTCAATTTGAAGGAGCCGTAATAACCGAACAGGGCAAAACGGTTGCCGTTGTTTCTGTGCAGAGAGCAGTATTTCACGATTCATTTAACGCATCCTTGATTATTAAATCAATGTTACCTATTTTTAAAGGAATGCCGGTCGTTCTCATGACAGTTGATAACCAAGGAGTTCCGGCTTATTTTGGCAGATCAGACCTTGTTCTTCTTCTTGAGAACGTCAATATTAAAGAAGCAAAGTGGGAACAAATTAGCGCTGATATAGATTTGAGCAATTCGTGCCCAATGAAAGAGAAGGAAGATTAAGTAAACGGTCGGACTCTCATAATGACTCTTCTAGTTCATTTCAAAAAGCTGGGTTTCCCTACGTTAAGGGTAACGCAGCTTTTTCTTTCTCGTGATCGTTTTTTAAATAAAGAGGTGCGGGTAAGGGAAGATTAAAATACATAGTATTTAGGCAAACTGGATATAAGCAGAAATAATTATTGTCTATTTCCACGGAAATGTAACTTAAGGAGAGATCTCATGAGAAAATCATTATTCTTCATTAGCGCTGCGTCATTTAGTCTTGTATTCCTCCTTAATGGGTGTGGGACCCTTACCTCACCCATTAAGGAGAAACAATCTGCAAATGTGGGAAATCAAGTCACCCAGCAGGTTGTCGCAGCTCCTGTCTATAAAAGAGGCGAAATCATTTCATCACCTGAGGCGGCGCAACAACTGTTAATAGAGGGGAATCGACGCTTCACATCAGGTAATACCTTGAGTAAGGACCTAAGCTTAACAAGACGAAGCGATTTAATAAAAAACGGTCAACACCCATTCGCTGTCATTTTAAGTTGCTCGGATTCTAGAGTCCCGCCTGAACTTCTGCTTGACCAAGCACTTGGTGACTTATTCGTCGTCCGAGTAGCAGGGAATGTCGTTAGCCCTGTCGAAGTGGGAAGTATCGAGTATGCCGTTGAACATCTTAATGTTCCCTTAGTTGTTGTTTTAGGGCATGAGGAATGCGGTGCGGTTACTGCTGCAGTTCAAGGAGGAGAAAATCACGGTAGTATCGAGGATATCCTTGATAAAATCAAACCCTCAGTTAGTAAAGCTAGAAAATCCGGCGCAATTGGCAAAGATTTAATCGAAAAGAGTTCAGATTTAAATATTCAGAACGCCCTTTGTGAGATCTCCAAGAGCCCAATTATTCAAGAGGGTGTGAAAGCAAAGCAAATCAGAATAATCGGCGCCAAGTATGATCTGGATGAGGGCGTGCTGAAATTCATGAATGATTATAGTATATAACGCTTCGAATTGTTATCTGTTATCGGGGGCTATGGGAATTTGGATAGTTGGATGAACTTGCGAAAAATATTACATATCGATATGGATGCATTCTTCGCCTCTGTAGAACAGCGAGACGATCCTTCTTTACTGGGTAAGCCAGTCATAGTCGGGGGCAGGCCCAACAGCAGAGGAGTAGTCTCTGCTGCCTCATATGAAGCCCGCAAATTTGGGATTCACTCAGCTATGCCCTTGGCGGAGGCCCTTCGTCTCTGCCCACAGGCGGCCTTCTTACCAGTCAACGGCCAAAAGTATCGAGAAGTATCGCTAGAAATTCGGCGGATATTTTTGGCCTATACACCCATGGTTGAACCTCTATCTTTAGATGAGGCCTTTTTGGACGTTACGGGTTCTACGAGTTTATTTGGTTCAGCGGATACTATAGCCTTAACCATTAAAAAACGTATCCAAGAGGAACTAAACTTAACGGCATCAGTTGGCTTGGCCTGTAATAAATTTCTAGCTAAGTTAGCCTCAGACTTACAGAAACCAAATGGTTTTGTCATAGTTCAGCCCGATAAGGTTCAAAAGTTTCTTGACCCATTGTCTGTCGATCAAATTTGGGGAGTTGGTAAAAAAACTGCAGAGCAGCTGCACGCGCTTAATATCAAAACAATTAAGGACCTACGTCACTTGGATCAGCGATACTTAACTCAACTCTTTGGAGTAATGGGAACTCGACTTTTCCAGTTGGCGCAAGGTATTGATGATCGTCCCGTGGAAAGCGACAGAGTGATTAAATCTATCGGTCGTGAAACTACGTTTGCTAAAGATGTTGCTGATCCGGAAGCATTGGAGACGGCCTTGCTGAAGCTAGCCATCGATGTGGGGCGAGAACTGCGTAAAGAGGCTTTAAAAGGGAAGACGATCACTTTAAAAGTTCGTTACGATGATTTTCGAACTATATCTCGTTCTCGGACACTTTCACGTCCTACTAATCTTGACAATGTAATTTACCATGAGGCCTGTCACTTGTTAAGGGAGGTATCACTAAAACAACCACTACGACTGATTGGTGTAACTCTAAATAATTTAACAGATCGGATTGAGGATCAACTTTCTTTGTTTGAAGAGCCTCAACGGGATCATGACTCTCTTACTAAGGTCCTTGATTTTGTTAAAGAGAGATACGGCGAGAAGAGTATTACGAGGGCCAGACTTTTGAAATCAAAGGATATTTGATTTAATCTAGAAGGCGGTTTGATTCTAAATAGTTCTGAATACCTGATCTTTCACTGGATTCCACATGAATAAAAGGTTGGGGTTTATAGGCTATGACTCCAGCCCATTTAAGGTAAAGGGTTTGAGTGTAAGATCTACGAATAATGGGATCGTTATAACGAAGGTAAATAATCACAAATTGGGAGTTGATATTAGCTCGTTGACAAATGTCTTTGTGGTCAATGTTAAGGAGCAAACTTGTCGTGGTGTCTCTGGGAATATCATTAATGACAGTATAGTCATCTTCAAAAGTGGGTTTTTCTAATAAGTTTTGGTCAAAAACTAAGGTTTTACTTGAAAGACAGCTTGCTGGGTGAGTTCCAACATTACTGAATTTAAATTCAAAACTAATATCATCGTTAAGATGTACTGTGGGAGATTCTTTAAAGGTAAAATAAGGTCGCGCAGCCTCACGCTGTGCTTGCCAGGAAGTCACAGAAATAAATACTGTAATGATCGAAACAATCGCAAAAATTGCGGTTGAAGTCGTTACCACGATATTTGACCAATTTTTCTCCTGCTTTTTCCAAGACATGTTTTCCCCCTAATTCAAACATGTATTATGGATGGTTACTGATTATATATATTAGTTACTTGGTTAATAAATTCATTCGATTAAATACTCATTTAGTTAATACCCAATAAAAGGGCATAATTTGAAGCTCTAACGTTAACTATATAGTAATGGAGTCATTGAAGAGATCAAGACTGATAATATAATGGCCATGGTCAAGAATGTTGTTGATGGTCGTTTTTGTCAAACACTGATATAGCTAAAGAGAAACGTCACTATTGGATTTTTTCTAGGGGTAGGTAAATTCATAGAATTTCCTACTCTTTTTTTACGGGCGCAATTTGACCACTACACACGCTTGATAAGAAAGTCTAGTATTTATCTAAAATGTTACAAAAGATCGAAAATGCTAATAGGAAAGGTTGTTTTTATGAACTATGATTTTAACGAAATAACGGATCGGCGCCATACCGATTCAATTAAATGGGATTTTAATAAGCGAACGTTCGGACGCGAAGATGTTTTGCCTCTGTGGGTCGCAGATATGGATTTCAAAGCTCCAGAAGCAGTTGTCCAAGCCTTAGTAAAGCGAGCCCAGCACGGAATATATGGTTATTCGGAAGGTATGGATGGATATTACCGATCACTTGAAAATTGGATTGATAAGCGCCATGGTTGGAAAATTCAACGTGAATGGATTACTTTCAGCCCGGGAATTGTCCCAGGTTTAAATGAATTAGTACGCAGTTTAACACAGCCGGGGGAAAAAATCCTTATTCAATCTCCTATTTATCCACCCTTTTATTATGCGATAAGGAATCACGGCCGTGAGGTTGTGAACAGCCAACTGAGGCTGGACAATGGTCGGTACACAATGGATTTTGCTGACTTAGAAGAAAAATTTTTCAGCGGCGTTAGAATGATAATACTATGCAACCCACACAATCCGGTGGGGCGGGTATGGATGCGGGATGAGCTTGAACGATTGGGACAACTTTGCATGGCCCATGATGTTATAGTAATCTCAGATGAAATTCATGGCGATCTTATTTATAAAGGGTATTGCCATATTCCCTTTGCTTCTTTATCCACAGAGTTAGCAAATCAATCCATTGTTTGTACCGCCCCTAGTAAGACTTTCAATTTGGCTGGTTTACAAACCTCGAACTTGATAATTCCAAACGCTTCGTTTCGGGAAGCGTTTCAAAAATCACTGAATTTAACCGGAATCCATAACCCTAATGTATTTGGCATAACGGCTTTGGAGGCGGCTTATCGACACGGATGGGACTGGTTAGATCAATTAATGGATTATATAAAAGGTAATGCTGATTTTCTAATTTCTTTTCTTGACCAGGAACTTGCTCAAATTCATGCAATTAAAGCCGAAGGAACCTATTTGATTTGGCTTGATTTTCGGTCATTAGGCATGGAACCGAGAGTCCTTCAGGAGTTTTTGGTTCATACAGCAGGGGTAGGTTTAAATGCTGGCTATCAATTTGGACCTGGTGGGGAAGGTTTTGCACGACTCAATTTGGCTTGTTCCCGTTCTGTGGTAGAAGAAGGTTTGCAGCGTATTAAAGAAGCTGTTAAGAAGACTGTAATAACAACGTGTGCAAGGTCCTAATCACAAACATTAGTTAACAGATTTTCCAAAATACACAGCTGCCTCAAAAACAGCAATTGCACTTTTCTTTGTGCAATCGCTGTTTTTTTATTCTAATTTTATCGAATTGCTCACGTATCATGATTCCATTCAATACACTATAAAAAATGAAAAAGGTAAGGAGGGGGTGCCATTGACTGATCTGGTGGAGGTACATAATGTAAGCATGAAATATCATTCACTAAATGGTGAAATTACAGCTCTAAAGAATATTAGTCTTTCAGTGAACCAAGGAGAGTTCGTAAGTATTGTAGGTCCAAGCGGATGCGGCAAATCCACCCTGTTATCGGTCATTTCAGGATTGCTTTCCGCAACATCAGGCACCGTCTTACTTGGTGGAGAAAAGGTTACAGGAATTTCCCCAAAGATTGGATACATGTTGCAAAAGGATCATCTTTTCGACTGGAGAACCATCTACCAAAATGTCATTTTAGGGCTTGAAATAAGGAAGGCCTTGACGCCTAAAGCTATGGAACGTGCCCTAAATCTCCTTAAAACATATGGACTTTACGAATTCAGAAATAAATACCCAAACCAGCTTTCAGGGGGGATGAGACAAAGAGTGGCTCTTATAAGAACTCTTGTAACTGATCCTCAAATACTTCTTCTGGACGAAGCCTTTTCAGCATTAGATTATCAAACCAGACTCGTTGTCAATGATGATATTTATACAATTATTAAAAAGTTAAACAAAACAGCACTTCTCGTGACTCATGATATTTCTGAAAGTATAAGTATGGCCGATCGTGTTGTTCTCTTGTCTAAACGTCCCGGAACTATAAAAGAAATTTATAAAATCAATCTG
>JAUZPJ010000066.1 GCA_030706025.1 Bacillota bacterium
CACCAAAATATCCCCTATGGTTGATGCTAGTTACGGTGTCTTTTATATTCGACAGGGAAATGGAGAAAAACAATATCTGAAACGACTTGCTGCTTATGCAGGTAGATCACTGGAACCTATCGAGGAGGTATTCCAGCTGGGTGAGGGATTGGTGGGGCAGAGTGCCTTGGAAAACAGAATGATAACATTGCAAGGCGTCCCGAGTGATTATATAAGGATTATCTCCGGCTTAGGTGAAACAGCACCGAAAAGCATTATAATACTCCCAGTGGCATTTGAGGAGAAGGTAGTTGCTGTTGTTGAATTAGCATCCCTCCAACCGTTCAGCCCTATACAAAAGGAGTTACTGGAACTAATTTCAAAGGACATAGGGGTTACCATAAACCGCGTTGAAAGTCACATGAAGATCGGTAAGCTTCTAAAGGAATCACAGATCTTAACTGAGGAACTTCAGTCCCAGTCGGAAGAACTCCAACTGCAGCAGGAAGAACTTAAAACCTTTAATGAAAACATGGAGGAGCAGTATAAATATTCTGAAAAGAGGGCAGCAGAGCTGGAAAGTATGAAAGGTGCTCTCGAAGAAAAAGCGAGTCAGCTTGAAGAAACTTCAAAATATAAAACAGAGTTTTTGTCCAATATGTCCCACGAATTGCGGACACCACTGAACAGCATGCTAATTCTTTCTCAAACAATGGCCGAGAATAAGGACGGTAACCTGACACCCAGTCAAGTAGAGTATGTTAAAACGATCTTTTCGTCTGGGAATGAACTATTAACTCTGATTAACGATATATTAGACCTCTCTAAGGTAGAAGCGGGTAAACTATCGATTAATCTTACCGAGGTAGAGTTAGCCAGTATAAAGGACTATGTCGAACGGAACTTTCTTCCTGTGGCACAACAGAAGAAACTGGATTTTACAGTCCAGTTAAGTGAAGGCCTCCCAGACAAATTTCACATGGATGAAGACCATATTTTGCAAATAATAAAGAATCTATTATCCAATGCGTTTAAATTTACAGAACGTGGGAGTATCTCATTGCAGGTCAGGAGGGCGGAGAAAAGTTTTGTCGTTAAAAACGACCTATTTAGGGGTGTGGACTGGGTATTGGCCATCTCAGTGACGGATACGGGCATTGGAATTCCAAAGTACAAGCAGGACATAATTTTCGAGGCCTTCCAGCAGGCAAATGGAACAACTGCGAGGAAATATGGGGGCACGGGTTTAGGCCTTACGATTAGTCAGAAAATCGCTCGGTTATTAGGAGGATTTATTGACATAGATAGTGTTGAAGGTAGAGGGAGCACGTTTACCCTCTATCTGCCTAGTAAACCTGTTAATAAGGAATCTTCGGATATATCAAGTGCCGAAGTGGCAGTAACTTGTGATGATCTTCCTACCCTTCAAAATAAATCAACGGAATCCGTTTCCACAGCGGTACCGACAGTGGATCAATCACCCAAAGTGGAGAACGGGAATGCACGTTTAGAAGGCAAGAAGATACTGGTTGTGGACGATGATATGAGGAATGTGTTTGCACTTACCACGGCTCTAGAAAATCAAAAAATAAACACAATGTTTGCGGAGAATGGTAGGGAGAGCATCGACATGTTACTTAAAAATCCAGACATTGACCTAGTTCTTATGGACATAATGATGCCAGAGATGGATGGATATGAAGCCTTGCATCTCATTCGCCAGATGCCCGGATACGCTGACTTGCCGATTATTGCTTTAACGGCAAAGGCTATGAAAAATGACAGAGAAAAGTGCATCGATGCGGGTGCATCAGATTATATCAGCAAGCCAATAAATTTGGAACGTCTGTTTTCGTTAATTAAGATCTGGCTTTACAGATAGGATGATTTAGGATGAGTTCAGAGGAAAATGAAAAAAACACAGAAGTAGAAGGTTGTGATGAATTAGAAAGAATTGAAATAAATCTGTTGCTTGAGGGGATTTACTCACACTATGGGTTTGATTTTAGAAATTATGTGTTCGCCTCTATTAGGCGTAGAATCTGGTATCGTATTAGAGCTGAAAGGTTGGAAACTGTGTCCAGCTTGCAGGAAAAGGTCCTTCATAACCCCAGTGTCATGGTAAGGTTGCTTTCAGACTTTTCAATTCACGTATCAGAGATGTTTCGGGACCCGCAATTCTTTAAATCTTTCAGGAAGAATGTGGTCCCCCTTCTTAGCGAGTTACCTTTTATCCGGATTTGGCACGCAGGTTGTTCAATGGGGGAAGAAGTTTATTCTATGGCAATCATTTTACAAGAGGAAGGCTTATACCACAAAACAAAGTTATACGCTACAGATATGAATGAAGATTTACTTAAAAAAGCGAAGGAAGGCGTTTATCCTTTAGACAAAATGCAGATTTATATGGACAATTACCAGGCAGCAGGCGGGAAGTTAGAGTTTAAGAAGTATTTTGAAGTTAGTAATGATAAAGCTATCTTTCATCCCTTTTTAAAGCAAAACATAGTATTCGCTCAACATAACCTAGCGACTGATCAATCGTTTAATGAATTTCATGTGATTATATGCAGGAATGTCATGATTTATTTTAATAGGATTCTACAAAACAGTGTGCACGGGTTGTTTTATGATAGCTTGTGCGCGCCAGGAATTCTGGGGCTGGGCGGCAAAGAGGATATCGCCTTTAACAGTTATTCTCATTGTTACGAAGTCTTTGACCAGGAACAGAAAATTTATCGGAAGGTAAAGAAAAACGTTTGATCTATAAAAGTAGTAAAATCAAAAGAACTGGGGAACCAAAGATGAGGAGAAAATGAAAATCTTAATTGTCGATGACCGCCGTGAAAATTTGTTAGCTTTAGAGGCAGTGCTTAAATCGCCAGACTATCATTTGATTTTCGCCAATTCTGGAGAAGAGGCTTTGAAATGCTTGCTAAAAGATGATTTTGCCGTAATACTTTTGGATATACAGATGCCGGGAATGGACGGTTTTGAAACTGCAAGCCTCATTAGGGCGAGAAAAAGGAACGAGGATACACCCATTATTTTTATTACGGCGATTTACCAGAGCACGGAAAATATCACGCAAGGGTATTCTCTAGGTGCGGTCGATTACTTGTTTAAACCATTTAACCCAGAAACGTTAAAATTAAAGATAGAAGCATTTGTAAAAATACACCATCACCGGAAGCGAATCAAGCTGCAAAACGAATTATTGTTACAGAGGGCTGTAGAGCTAGAAAGAATGAATGACAACCTAAAGCATACCACCTCAGAGTTGCGTAAGGCTGAAGCGCTGGCCCGGGTGTTCGGGGAAACTTGTACTGATGCGTTACTTACATTGGACATAGCGGGTCAAATCTTAAACGCTAATCCTGCGGTTACGGAAAAGTTCGGATACGGATTCGAGGAACTAGTTGGTCAGCATGTTTCAAAGCTTTTATCGGGAGAAAAACTTCCTTTTCATAATTTAAAGACTGCTTGGATTGAAACAAACTGCAGCAGGCTCTTGGACGCGGAGGGCACGCGTAAAGATGGGACGTTTTTTTCAGTTGAGGTTCAGATCGGCGTTGCTAGCATAGGAGAACAGCAAATTTTTGTCTGTTCCGTGCGGGATATTACCGAGCGAAAACAGTTGGAAAAGGAACGAAAGGATCGGTTCGAGACTTTAGCTCGACTCGTTCAAGAAAGAACCTGCGAACTTTTCTTAGCCAATGAAAAACTTAAAAGAGAAATACAAGAACGCAAGGAAATTGGGAAACAGCTCAGTAAGACGAGCAAAAAGCTAAGCAATATTTTGGAAAGCATAAAAGATGTCTTCTTTACATTAAATCATCAGTGGGAATTCATCTTTGTCAATGAAGAAGCGGAGAAATATTGGCAGAAAAGTAAGGAAGAATTAATAAGCCAAAATATTTGGGAGGCTTTCCCGGAATTGCGTCCTGAGTATTATCCCTTTTTTAAAAAAGCTATGAACAGAAAGGTAGCTTCACATTTCGAGATCAGAGACCTTAATTCTGAGGTTCCGTATGAAGTTCATGTTTATCCGTCTGACGAAGGTTTGTCCGTTTATTATCACGATATATCTGAGCGCAGGATGTTTGAAAGAGAAATGGCTCGCCTAGACCGATTAAATTTAGTAGGGCAAATGGCAGCTGGCATCGGTCACGAAATCAGAAACCCTATGACCACAGTTCGCGGCTTCCTTCAGTTACTAGGGGATAAAGGAGAGTTTGCCCAGTCTAAGAGTTATTTTGAACTGATGATTGAGGAACTGGATAGGGCTAACTCTATTATCACGGAATTCCTTAGCTTAGCAAAAAATAAGGTTGTTGATCTAAAACCTTGGAGTCTGAACACATTAATTGAAAATATATACCCTTTGATTCAGGCAGATGCCATGGTCACTGATAAAGAGGTTATTTTGGACCTTCAGGAAATAGACGTCTTACTTCTTGATGAGAAAGAAATTCGTCAGCTCATCTTGAATCTTGTCCGAAACGGATTGGAAGCGATGTCGGAGGGCGGAAAGCTGACGATTGGAACGTTAATGGATGGTGAAGAAACCGTTCTGACTGTGAGGGATGAAGGAGACGGCATGAGGCCAGAGGACCTTGAAAAGATTGGAACTCCTTTTTTCACCACTAAAGAAAACGGAACCGGTTTAGGGCTAGCAACCTGCTACAGCATTTCCGCGAGACATAATGCTGAAATCAAGATTGATACCGGACCGTCGGGCACGACTTTTTTCGTGCGGTTTAAGCCGAACTCAGTTTAAGCCGAACTCATTTAACTGTGAAAAGAAACTATAGTCATGTTAACTGGGAGTTTATATCTGAGCAAATAATTCAAAGCATAAACGGGTTTGTCCCATAACTGTGCCAACATGCACGTTATGGGACTTTTTTTGGGTGTTGTTTGTCAAAATATGATATAATAAGCCGTTCTACAGCTTTAGGTAAAGGAAGAGGAACAAACTATGAACGTCTTAACTGCTGAGAATTTAACGAAGAGTTATGGCGAAAAAGTACTTTTCGCCGATATTTCCTTCGGGATTGACGAAGGAGAAAAAATAGGAATTATTGGTGTTAATGGGACAGGCAAATCGACTCTGCTCAAAATCTTGGCGGGTATTGAGGGAACGGATCGGGGCGGCGTTACGATGGGAAATAACGTGCGCTTCGAATATCTCCCCCAAAATCCAGAGTTTGAAGATGGGGCGACGGTTTTGCAACAAGTTTTCAAGGGGAATTCTCCAGTTATGAAATTGTTGCGGGATTATGAAATGGCCTTAGAGAAGCTGAATGATCATCCTGAAGATCTAGCACTTCAACAAGCCTTAATCGCTCTCGGGCAAAAGATGGATGAATTAGATGCGTGGCAGCTGGAAAACGAGGCTAAGGTGATTTTAACGAAACTGGGAATATCCAAATACGACACCTTAGTGGGAACGCTGTCTGGTGGACAGAGAAAAAGAGTTGCTTTGGCGAGTGCTCTCATTAATCCAGCGGACATCCTTGCTTTAGATGAACCGACGAACCATATTGACAATGATACGGTGGACTGGCTGGAACTATATTTAAATAAACGAAAAGGCGCATTGGTCATGATTACACATGATCGTTACTTTTTAGATCGAGTCGTGAGCCGGGTCTTGGAATTGGATCAGGGAAGACTTTACCCATACCCCGGCAATTATAGCCGTTTCTTAGAGTTAAAGGCTGAGAGAGAAGAGCAAGAAGAAGCAACTGAAAGAAAACGACAAAATCTCTTTCGCAACGAATTAGCCTGGATGAGACGGGGAGCCAAAGCTCGAACGACTAAGCAAAAGGCAAGAATTGAACGTTTCGAAAAACTGCAAGCTGAAAAACCATTAAGTTCTACTGATCGTCTTGAAATGCCGACAGGGGCAACTCGTTTAGGTAAAAAAATCTTGGAATGTACCCATGTCACTAAAGGGTTTTCTGACCGGGGTGTCGTAATCAAAGATTTCAATTATGTTCTATTGAGAAATGATCGGATTGGGATTATTGGACCTAATGGCAGCGGTAAGACGACCTTGTTAAACCTAATCGCCGGTCGACTGACTCCTGATGACGGGAGTATAGAACGTGGTTCGACGGTCAATTTGGGGTATTTCGCGCAAGAAAATACGTCTTTGAATCCAGACCTTCGTGTGATCGAGGAGATAAAAGCGGTGGCTGAAGTGATACCCACGTCTGATGGCGGTATTTTAACAGCCTCGCAAATGTTAGAGCGCTTCTTGTTTCCCCCGGCCATACAATGGACAAAGGTTGGTAAGCTTTCCGGAGGAGAAAAACGAAGACTTTACCTTTTGCGGATCTTGATGTCTGCCCCGAATGTCCTTCTTTTGGACGAGCCTACCAATGACTTGGATATTCAAACTCTTACAATTCTGGAAAGCTATTTAGACGAATTCCCAGGTGCAGTTATCGCTGTTTCTCATGATCGCTATTTTCTGGATCGTGTTACGGATCAGATATTCTCCTTTGAAGGAGAAGGATCGATTCGTTCGTACGTGGGTAATTACTCGGACTATCGGGAACAGGTGTATGCGGCAGAACAAGAGGCGGTTCAAGCCTCACGCCAGGCTGCTTTACATGCAACCTTAAACCCAAAAACGAATCGCGATGTCCAAGCGAAAAAAGGTGAGTCCGAAAGAAAGAAGGAACGTCCCCTTAAGATGACGTTCAAAGAACAGCAGGATTTTGCCCAAATAGACGATCAAATTGCTCAAGTTGAACAGGAATTACGAAAAAATACTGAACACATGAATGAGGTAGGCAGTGATTTCGGCAAACTAACGGAGTTGGCAGCTGTACAACAAGCTCTTGAACAGAAACTTGATGAGATGTTGGAACGTTGGACATATTTGAATGAACTCGCGGAGAAAATAGCACAAAATAAAGGCTAGTTTAAAGTTGAAAAAGTTTAAACGGCAGAAAGATAATAAATTCCACGTTGTTTTAAGGGGATGATAATTATGGATAATAAGGCATTGGAGCAGATGAAGCGCTTAGTAGAAGAAAAGAAACTTAAGAGTTCTCAACAAGGCGGACCAATCAAAGCCACCCAAAAAATTGGGGAAAAGAGGAAAGGTATTAAACGCCGTAAAGTCGGTGGAATGTTTGATAAATAATCTACTAGCTAGTGAGGAGAGAAGCCAAGTTATATGAGTGTGTTAAATGTAGAAAATGTCAGCCACGGGTTCGGAGGACGTAAGATATTAGAAGAGGTCAGCTTTCGTTTATTAAAAGGTGAGCACGTAGGCTTAGTAGGGGCAAATGGGGAAGGCAAAACGACGTTTCTGGATATCATTACGGGCAAGCTCATGCCGGATAAGGGGAAAGTTGAGTGGTCAAATCGAGTGACGGTCGGATATCTAGATCAGCATGTCGTTTTAACGAAAGGAAAAACAATACGAGACGTACTCAAAGAGGCTTTTCAAGGAATGTTCGATTTGGAAGCTGAAACTCTGGAAATGTATGATAAAATGGGGAGTGGAAGCCTTTCAGACGTGGAAATGAACAAGCTTTTAGAGGATGTGGGGGACATCCAGAGCATTCTGGAACACAACGGGTTTTATATGATTGATGCCAAGATTGAGGAAGTTGCTAATGGATTGGGACTAGGAGAAGTTGGGTTGGACAAAGATGTTACCGATTTAAGTGGAGGACAAAGAACAAAAGTCTTACTCACCAAACTGCTGCTTCAAAATCCGAGTATATTAATTTTGGACGAACCGACGAACTTTTTAGATACGGATCACATTGAGTGGTTGAAACGGTATCTTATTCAATATGAGAATGCGTTTATCTTGGTATCCCATGATGTTCCGTTTATGAATGATGTTATTAATGTCATTTACCATGTAGAAAACGCTGTACTAACACGTTATACAGGTAATTATGACCAATTTATGGCGCTTGCGGAACTCCGCAAGGCTCAGGAACTTAAAGCTTATGACAAGCAGCAAAAAGAAGTGGACCGTCTAGAAGATTTCATAGCTCGGAATAAGGCTAGGATTTCTACCACAGGAAGAGCAAAGAGCCGCCAGAAACAGTTGGAAAAAATGGAGTTGATCGAGCGGCCGAGGGAGAAAATTAAACCATCGTTTAAATTCAGGGAAGCTCGTGCTTCTGGAAAAATGGTGTTTGAAGCCAAGGATATCGTACTGGGTTATAACGAACCTTTAACTCGTCCTTTAGACTTATCCTTGGAACGAGGGCAGAAGGTTGCGATTCGTGGGGTTAATGGGTTAGGCAAATCGACGTTATTGAAGACGCTGCTTGGTTATCTGCCACCGATTTCCGGACAAGTGGAACTTGGGGATTATCTCTACCCAGGGTACTTTGAACAAGAATCCAGTCGTGGATATGAGAAGACGGCGTTGGAGGAAGTCTGGGATGAATACCCCGGGCTCACGAATTCTGAAGTTCGGTCAGCACTAGCTAGGTGTGGTCTGACCAATGAACACATTTCAAGTAAAATGATGGTGCTGAGCGGTGGTGAGAACGCCAAGGTTCGGCTTTGTAAGCTGATGCTGAAGGATGTAAATTGGTTGGTTTTAGACGAGCCGACCAATCATTTGGATGTCGAAGCCAAGGCAGAGCTTAAGAAGGCGATTAAGGAGTACAAAGGGACTGTAATAGTTGTTTCGCACGAACCAGAATTCTACCAAGATTGGGTGACTGATGTGTGGAATCTGGAGGAGTGGACTACGAAGATTGTTTAACAATATTTGTCTCAGAGAATCTAGGATTGGTTAGTCTAACAAATTTAAGGAGTGGATAAATATGCTCCTTCAAGAAGGTACCAATACCCGTATTTCATATCTGAATCTCGGCGACACCATAGCTAAGGCCGTGAGTATTTTCTTGGATCTAAAGATTCCCATTATCCCGGTTTTAGATGGGAAAGGCGGACTACTAAGTATATTTAGTAGGAGCAGCCTTTATCGAGCTATCTTAGACGGTGCAACCTATACGGATATAATTAATCCCTATCTAATAAAAGAAGTAATCAGTATCTCGGACGATGTCCCGGATGATCAGGTAGCTGATTTTGTAAAGAACAGTTCAGTTGGGTCGGTTCCCGTTGTGAATAGTGAGGGAAAAGTTCTCGGTCTCTTATGCAAAGCGAACATGGTTAAGACCTTATTTCGACAATCCGAATTACTAAACGTACAATTAAAAGCTATTTTAGATTCTATGCACAACGGTGTAATTGCCGTTGACAGCCAAGGTATAGTAACGCATATTAATATTGGCGCAAGCCGCATACTAGGCATAACCTCCGAAAGTTCCCTTGGCCATTCTTGTCAGGAGTTATTGCCTGATTTGGACCTAAACCCGGCACTAATAGACGGTGAGGTTAAAATAGGTCTAAAGTGCAGGCACCGGAACATTACAATGGTCGTGAATATTACGCCCTTAAACATGGGAGGGAACATTGCTGGCGGGATTGTCATCTTTCAAGATCTTACGGACTTAGAACATGCCGCTAAAGAGTTAGAAACAGTTAAAGCCTTAAACAAGACTTTCGATACAGTTCTTAATATCATCCATGACGGCATAATTGTGGTGGATGAAAAAGGAAAAGTCACACTTATTAACCATGCGTTTGCAGACTTTTTAAATTTACATCCCGACAAAATTATTGGGAGACATGTTACGGATATCATGCATAAAAGCAGAATGCATATTGTAGCCAATACGGGTGTTTCGGAAACGAGTGATGTCCTAACAATTCAAGGCAAACCGTTAATTGTTTCTCGAATGCCCATAATAAGAGAAGGGGATGTCGTTGGTGCTGTAGGAAAAGCCGTATTTCCCCAGCTTGCCGAAGTCCAGGAACTAGCCGAAAAAATAAGGTTACTTGAAAACAAAGTGACGTTCTTCGAGGAAGAATTACAAAAGAATAGGACTGCTCAAGATATTTTGAAAAGCATCATTGCCGAAAGCGCAGAAATGAAAAAACTGAAGGAAGAAATCACGATTGTTGCCTCAAGTAGTTCTACTGTGTTAATAACCGGGGAAAGTGGCACAGGAAAAGAAGGAGTGGCACATGCTGTTCATCTTTGTAGCGACAGAAGTAAAGGACCTTTTATTAAGGTAAATTGTGCCGCTATTCCAGAGACCTTAATTGAAGCGGAAATGTTCGGTTATGTTGGGGGTGCGTTTACTGGTGCGGCAAAGGCTGGTAAACCGGGGCGCATAGAGATGGCCGACGGTGGAACACTCTTTTTAGATGAAATTGGAGACATGCCCTTAGCTCTTCAATCCAAATTATTACGGGTATTACAAGAACGTGAATTCGAACGATTAGGGAGTACGAAAAGTAAAAAAGTAAATGTCCGGATTTTGGCAGCTACGAATAAAAACCTCGAAAAAGCTATTTGTGAAGGGGAGTTCCGAGCGGATCTTTATTATAGGTTAAATGTTATTAATTTGCATTTACCGCCATTACGAGAGCGTGCTGAAGATATAGAACCCTTA
>JAUZPJ010000067.1 GCA_030706025.1 Bacillota bacterium
CTATTCAAAGAGGCACGAACATGGACTTAGACAGTGCGGTAGCCTACGAAGCTGAGGTTTTTGGTTTAACCTTTAGTACGCAAGATCAAACAGAGGGCTGTACTGCCTTTTTAGAAAAGCGCAAACCTGTTTTTGAAGGACGATAACTTCTTTAATCGGCCCACTAATCTTTGGATCATTACAAAGAGAATTAGAAGAATCTCATCGGAATTAAAGGAGTGGAATTTTTCCATTCAATTAATTTAAATAAAAGTAAAGAGAGGATTGATTTTAAATGAATTTTGATTTAACTGAAGACCATTTAATGATGCGTAAAATGGTACGTGATTTTGCTGAGAAAGAGTGCGGACCTGGAGCAGAAGAACGCGACGAGACAGAAGAGTTTTCTGTTGATATATGGAAAAAGGCTGCGGAGCTCGGCCTTGCTGGGGTTACATTCCCTGAAGAGTACGGCGGTGTTGGAGCGGACTACATTTCTTATGCTATCACAGTCGAAGAACTTTCTCGCGTTGATGCTTCCGTCGGAGTCACCATTTCTGCCCATGCTAGTCTGTGTGCCAATCCAATCAATTTGTTTGGAACCGAAGAGCAGAAGAAGAAATATTTAATACCCTTGGCTAAGGGTGAGAAACTTGGTGCTTTCGGTTTAACAGAGCCCATGGCTGGTTCCGATGCTTCAGGAACTCGGACAACGGCTGTTAAAGATGGCAATGATTATATCATTAACGGAAGTAAGATCTTTATTACGAATGCTTACTATGCAGACGTGTATGTTATCACAGCTCAAATGGATAAGAGTAAAGGAAATCGTGGGATTGCAGCGTTTATTATCGAAAAAGGAATGCCTGGCTTCTCATTCGGTAAAAAAGAGAAAAAGATGGGAATTCGTTCTTCCGCAACTTATGAACTAGTGTTTGAAGATCTCCGCGTTCCCGCTGAAAACTTGCTTGGCCAAGAAGGGCAAGGATTCAAAATTGCTATGCAAACACTCGATTTTGGTCGGATTGGTATCGCTTCTCAAGCATTAGGTATTGCACAAGGCGCTTATGAGCAAGCCATGAACTATACCAAACAAAGAGTCCAATTTGGAAAGGCTATTTCCGAATTCCAAAACACTCAATTCAAACTCGCTGACATGGCAACACAAATTGAAGCCGCCCGTCTTCTTGTCTATCAATCAGCTTATCTGGCTTCTCAGCACAAACCGGTCGGTAAAGCTTCTGCAATGGCAAAAATGTTTGCTTCCGAAACGGCAATGGCAGTAACCACCATGGGTGTTCAACTCCACGGCGGATATGGATATACCCGTGAATACCCAGCAGAGCGTTATATGCGGGATGCTAAAATCACTGAGATTTATGAAGGAACCAATGAGATTCAACGTATTGTTATTAGCGGGCATATTCTTAAAGGATAATTGATTAAGATTTGAAAACCTTATTAAAACCAACTGATATTAAATCAGTTGGTTTTTTATTTAGCAAAAAATCTATGAACAAAAACTTAATAATTGAATAGATTAAGTGTGCAGACGCTTTAGTGATGAAAGGAGATTTCTACAATGTCTAATGCACATATTAAAAAAATGTTTCCCGGTGCCGTAACCTCTCAGGGTTTCTTCTCGTATTATAATTACATGATTCAACAAAAAAATGCTGAACACATCTTTGTCATCAAAGGTGGTCCAGGTGTAGGTAAGTCGACTTTTATGAAGAAAATTGCTCAATCCATGTTAGATCGTGGGTATGATATTGAATTTCATTGTTGTTCCTCAGATAACGGTTCTATTGATGGAGTCGTTATTCCAAAACTAAATATAGCACTATTGGATGGAACGGCTCCGCATATCGTAGACCCAAAGAATCCAGGCGCAGTGGATGAAATTATCAATCTCGGTGAGTATTGGGACGAAGCTATGCTTAAACGTTCTAGAAAACAAATTATTGACTGCAATGCTAAAGTTAGTGGTTACTTTCAAAGGGCATATTTCGGCCTAAAGGAAGCTAATATTGCATTACAAGAATGGAGATTCAATGTAAGCGCTTATCAGGATTGGAGCAAAATAAATCAGATGACTTTAAAAATCGAAAGGGAAATTTTCGGGATATCTCCTAAAGACCTTGCAAATGAACGTCATTTGTTTGCCTGGGCTCACACTCCTCAAGGCAAAACACAGTTCATAGATTCACTATTGAACGACACGGATAAACTTTATGTACTTGAAGGTCAACCGGGAAGCGGAAAATCGACCTTCCTCTCTAGAATCGCTGAACGCGCATTGACATTAAATTTCAACGTTGAATATTATCACAATACACTTGATCCTGATCGCTTAGATCTCATCATTCTTCCAGATCTAAGAATAGCATTCGTTATTAACTGCGAGCCCTATGCCTATACTCCTAATTTCAATGGAAAGATAATTACTCTTAACTTTGAGGAGAGCCTTAATACCTCGCAACTTGCGAAAGATTATGGTGACGATATTCAGGATTGTAAAATTCGTGTTAACCAACATATTTCTAGGGCACTTGGCCACTCAAAAAAAGCAAAACAAACCCATGATTTAATGGAACAGTATTATATACCAGCTATGAATTTCTTAGAGATAGAAAGTGAGCTAAATTCGGTACTAAAAAGAATCTTAGGATACGTTGAAGAACAAGCTGTAGCAGTTGTGACCAATTCTTCGTCTAAAGTTTAACTTATTGAAGGAATCTTATATAAGGTTATCAATCTATAACTTGCAGAGCTATACTTTGCAAGTTTTTCCCCTTTTTAGGGAACTATAGACTTGTTATGAAAAATTGTGTGTATGAACATTTAGTAAATAGGTATTTGTTTATGTGCACGGAATAATTTTGTTCATATATATCCCTCAGTATAAGGAGGTCACTAAATGAGTTTACGAGTAGCAATTAACGGGTTTGGAAGAATTGGCCGTCTAACATTGCGTGCCGCGTTGAATCAATCTCTTCCCTTTGAGGTGGTTGCCGTTAATGATTTAGGGAGTCCGGATTTGTTAGCCCATTTATTCAAATATGATTCAATACACGGTATATTACCGAATTCCGTGGATATTGAAGGGAATACAATGGTTGTCGATCAACAAAAGATTGAGATACTGGCTGAAAAGAATCCTCTTGATTTGCCTTGGGGTAAACTTGGTGTAGATCTTGTTATAGAATCTACTGGACGTTTCACCAAGCATGATGATGCTGCCCAACATCTTACTGCAGGAGCAAAAAAAGTTATCATTTCTGCTCCTGCTAAAAATGAAGACATTACTATAGTAATGGGGGTTAATGACGATAAATATGATCCGTCAAAGCACCATATTATCTCTAATGCCTCCTGTACTACGAACTGTTTAGCACCGATCGCCAAAGTGTTACTCGACGCTTTTGGAATAGAACAAGGAATGATGACAACCACTCATTCGGTCACCAATGACCAACGTATATTAGATTTAGAGCACAAAGATTGGCGTAGATCAAGGGCTGCTTATCAATCCATGATTCCAACGACTACAGGTGCTGCTAAAGCCGTTACATTAGTTTTACCAGAATTAGAAGGAAAAATGAAAGGACTTGCTGTCAGGGTCCCCACGCCAAACGTGTCTTTAGTTGATTTCGTAGCAATTTTAACCAAACCAACAACCAAAGAAGAAGTTAATAACACGTTACGTCAAGCAGCTGATGGAGCTTTGAAAGGTTATCTGGAATATTCTGATTTGCCCCTTGTCTCTCACGACTTTAATGGTAACCCTGCCAGTTCTATTATTGATGGACTATCCACTATAATGCTTGGTGACCATATGGTTAAAGTATTGGCTTGGTATGACAATGAGTGGGGTTATTCGAATCGCATTTTAGATTTAGTAAAGCTAATTGATATTAAGGGTATGTAAGGCTAGGAGGTGATGCACCATGAGAAGGACAAAAATTGTCTGTACTATTGGTCCGGCAAGTGAATCCAAGGAAAAGGTTCAATCTCTTCTAGCAGCAGGTATGGATGTTGCAAGACTTAATTTTTCACACGGTACTCACGAGGAGCATGGTCGTAGAATTGCAGTTCTAAAAGAGGAAGCTGCAAAAATCGGGAAGCATCTAGGTATTCTTCTCGACACTAAAGGGCCAGAAGTACGCACTGGAATTGTTCCTGAAGGGGGTATCAACCTTGAAAATGGTAGGGAATTTAGTTTGGATACGAATTTAGGCCTTGGTGATCAATCGCGTGTTGGAATTACCTATTCCGATTTATGGAAGAGAGTTAAACAGGGCAGTCATATTCTAATCGATGATGGTCAAATTGATCTAGAAGTTACTTCTGTAGATAACGGAATCATTCGAACGATCATTAGAAATGGCGGAGTTCTTAAGTCGCAAAAAGGTGTCAATGTACCGGGCACTCAGATCGACTTACCTGCTGTGACAGAAAAAGATATAGAGGATATTCGCTTTGGTATTTCACAAGGAATAGACTTTATAGCGGCCTCCTTTACTCGAAAGGCCGCCGATGTTTTGGCCGTGCGTCGTGTCATTGAAGAAATGGGGGCCGACGTCCACATCATTGCTAAAATAGAAAGCCAAGAAGGACTGACTAATTTAGACGATATTCTGGAAGTGGCAGATGGCCTCATGGTTGCACGCGGAGACCTAGGGGTCGAAATTGCGGTTGAAGAAGTTCCAATTAAACAGAAGGAAATGATTCGTAAGTGTAATGTTCTCGGCAAACCTGTTATTGTTGCCACCCAGATGCTTGATTCAATGATTCGCCAACCCCGTCCTACTCGTGCAGAAGCAAGTGATGTTGCTAATGCGATCTGGGACGGAACGGATGCAATTATGCTATCCGGTGAGACAGCCGCTGGCCTTTTTCCGGTAGAAGCGGTTCGTATTATGGATAAGATTTCATTAAGAACTGAAAAAACGTATCTTGATAATCAAGTGGCCCGACATACTCAGCTTAATGTAGCGGAGGCAATTTGTTTTGCAAGTTATACAATTGCTAAAGATCTTGCGGCAGCAGTCATTCTAACCCCAACGCATTCAGGTTTAACTTCACGGATGATTTCTAAGTATCGACCTGTTGCTTTGATTGTTGCCGCGACTCCTTCGGCTACTACTGCTAGGAAGCTATCACTGCAATGGGGTGTTCAACCCATTCTCGTTACGGAGAGTTCGGGAACAGATCAAATGTTGTCTGTCGCAGTCAATACATCCTTAAATCAAAATTATATACATCCGGGAGATGTGGTGGTAATCACGGCAGGGGTTCCTATTGGTAAAGTCGGTTCTACGAATATGATCAAAGTTCAAATCATGGGTGATATTATAGCTAAAGGGATAGGGATTGGGCGTAAGTCTTATTCTGGTCTAGCACGTAAGGTTCAATTTCCGGAGACCGATGCGTTTGAGGATGGGGATATACTAATAACAGAGCGCACGAGTGCCAGTTTTGTTTCACTTATTGCCCGAGCTGGTGCTTTAGTTGTCGAAGAAGGTGGTCTTACATCACACGCTGCTATAGTTGCTTTACAATATGGGATTCCAACGATCGTTGGCGCAAAAGAAGCCCTTTCCAAGGTATCAACTGGCCAGACTTTGACGGTTGATGCTTTGACTGGCGTGATGTATGAAGGTTCGATTAGTATCCTCTAAAAATCTGATGGGGAATCGTCGTGAGCGGTGCAAACGTTCATATATCATCGAGGGTGGGTAGTATTGAATTAGAAACAATTAAATAAAGCGTACGGTTCTATTTCAAACTGTACGCTTTATTTAATAATTATGATATCCATTACAGTGGATTTTCAGGTTTGCTGTTATGTCTAAGACCCTTCTTACTTGGGGAGATTCATGGTGTCTTTCATATGACGTTTCAATCCATGCATATCATGCTTGAAATTCCCTGTATTTGTCATTTGGTTATCAATTGTATCCTTATCAATTGTACTATGTGAACGATCATTTAAAACGTCAATCATTCCGGCTTCCTGTAATTCTCCGGCTATTTCAAAGAGCGAATCGCGTTTATTATCTGGTAAGTTATTTACAAACCGATTTATTTTTACAGGGGGGACAAGATTTCGGATTTTTACTCCTCCGTACTTTAAAATGCGTTCTGGCAAAGATATCCTCCTCCTTGTATTTAAACTTTACCTAACTTGAGGTTATTATTTGCTTATTCCATGAAACAAATACATAAATAACTTTATCAAAATCACGTAATTGGATCTAATTAAAGGTATTTATAATTCTTTGTCGAATCATACATACTTAAAAGAAAGACAGTAAAGTGCTGTCTGTTCTATCCATAATGGGAAGAACAGACAGCACTTTTACGATTGGAAACGGAGGAAATATTCTTGTGTTAGTCACTGACGGAATACATATGGTTGAAGGGGTAAAGGGAGCGAACGCCTATCTCGTAACTGGTTCCCAATTATTTTTAATTGACACAGGATTGCCTGGTCAAGAATATCGTATCTGTCATTATTTAAACAATATAGGGATTGAACCTACTGTACTTGAAGGTATTATACTTACTCATTATGACGTTGATCATGTTGGAAGTGCCCTGAAAATGCAGCAGATTGCCAAATGCCCCATTTACGCTCATTCTATAGAAATACCCTATATTCTCGGCCGAGTGAAACGTCCTGGCATCAAACGCTGGTTACCGACAGCAACACGCCCGTTTTATGGAAAGCTTAATTCACCTACTGAGCTTTATTCATTATCAAGGGAACTAGGAGATTGGGAAATTATCCATACACCCGGTCATACACCTGGTCATATTATTCTCTATCGAAATGGTATCGCAATAGTTGGAGACCTCTTTCAAGGCGGAGAGATCCGCTTAGCCCCAACTTATTTTACATGGGACAAAGACAAGCTGAGAGCATCCGTGCAAAAAGTTATAGAGCGTCCTCTACGTTGGATCTTGCCCGGGCATGGACCTGCAACCCCGGCATCAAGTCATTGGCTCGACAAACTTCTGACATTCTGTAGTTGACTTTCAGTTAATACTTTATTGTATTGGATTTTCGGTAATCTTAACCTTGTTTAAAGTATCCTTAACTTGTCCTCGAATAAATTTTAAATACTCTTGGCGTAGGGCCTCTTGTTCAGCGCACTCCCAATCTTCAAGGCCGATCAACGTTTGCTTTCTTGCAAGCTCGTTTATTCGTTCGATAAGTATATTTATCGGTGAATTACTCAAGGTGAAATCTCCTTTCGACACATTTTTGTAAGGTTTCATACTTCGGATTCCCCTCTCTACAAGCGGAAAAACTTAGTTTTGCGTAGGGAGGGGTGCACTCCACATTCATAAAAGAATATTACCATATTATAACATATTTGCAAAAATAATAACAGATTCGTTCCTATATTGTTGAATGAATGTTATAATAATGTTTAACGTCAAAAATAACGAACGGGGGATAGGATGAAAAAGTTTGTATCAAGTTTCAAAATCAAGATTAAAGAAATTAGAACTCAACATAGAATACCATGGAAATCTCCTAAATTTATTGTTGGAGCAATTACCTTTATGGTGGTTATTGGTAGTACAACAGTATACCTTACCAGTACGTCTTCAGCAGCTTATATTATTGTCAACGGTGAAAAGACTGGAATAGTTGCGAGTGTCGAAAGAGGTCAATACCTTATCGATAATGTTTTGGCCAAACGCGGAAAGGCAATAAATAAAGCTGCTAAAACCAAGGACCATATTGAATATAAACTAGTTAGAGTCAATAAGGCAGAACTCTTAGGGGAATTGTCAACAAAAAATGAACTAGAGAAAAAGTTGACATCTTATATTGATGGGTATGCATTAAACGTCGCTGGAACTCAGATCGCTATATTGCCAAGTCAAGAGGATATTCAAAAGGTCTTAAAATTATATCAGGATTTTTATACAAAGCCAAGTGATAATAATAAAATATCATCGGTTGAGTTTAGCGAATCTATTTCTACCAAACCAGTTGAAGTACAACCAGATCAGGTTAAACGACCAGATGAAGTCTTAAAGGAGTTGGAAAGTGGAAAAACTACTACGACAGAATATACGATTCAAGAGAATGACTCTTGGTGGATAATAGCTCGCAAAAACAACATGAAAACACAGGAAGTTTTAGCGAGCAACCCAGGAATGACAGAAGATAGCAGAATTTTGGCGGGACAGAAGATTAAACTTACCTCAGTCAGCCCATATTTGACTGTCATCAGTAAGGGAATCTTAACGAGTAAGGAGATTATTGCTTTTGACGTACTTACTGAGACAGATGAAAAACTTTCAAGCGGTGAAACAGTTGTAAAAGAACAGGGTAGTGACGGCGAAAAACTAGTTACTTATTCATATCAGCAACAGAATGGAAAAGATATAACCAAAGGCGTCGTTGACGAGAAGATCATTAAATCACCTGTTTCTCAAATTGTTGTAAAGGGACCAAGCAGAGCACCGATTTCGGTGGCTTCTTTATCCAGAGGATCAGGAAGCACTTCAGGGATTGCTTGGCCTTTGAGAGGTTCGATCAATTCCTACTACGGAAATCG
This sequence comes from Bacillota bacterium, assembly GCA_030706025.1. GTDB lineage: Bacteria > Bacillota > Desulfitobacteriia > Desulfitobacteriales > Desulfitobacteriaceae > Desulfosporosinus. The sequence continues at coordinate 8,565 of JAUZPJ010000067.1, forward strand.
TCATGGTAGCTTTCATACGGGGCTGGATATCGGTGGAGATATAGGTGAACCTTATACTGCAGCAGCATCAGGAACGATCGTGGCCGCGGGATGGGGTGGAGGATATGGAAATATGATTCTCATTAACCATGGAAATGGTGTCATGACACGATACGCCCATTCATCTCGACTATTAGTTTCTGTAGGCCAAAAAGTTAGCCGTGGACAGACCATTGGCTTAGTTGGTTCAACTGGGAATTCGACAGGTCCTCATCTGCATTTTGAAGTTATTCTCAATGGCGATACAGCCAACCCGTTAAGCTACTTACGGTAAGATATTCGAGCACGTTAGATAATACTGGATTAATAGTTTTAATATCTTTAAACGGGCAAAATTCCATGCTTAATTCAAGGAGGGCCTTTAATGGGTTTATCTTCAAAGACAAGTTTACGTGTTCGATATGCTGAAACTGATCAGATGGGTGTAGTTTATCATTCCAATTATCTGATTTGGTTTGAGGTGGGGAGATCGGAACTTTTTCGTGAATTTAACCTTCCATATACGTTATTTGAGGAACAAGGAATAGGACTAGCTGTCGTAGAAGCAAATTGTCGCTATCGTAAAGCAACTCATTACGATGATGAACTGGTTATTGCTACGAAAATTGAAAACATATCTCCAAGAACTGTTGTTTTTTCTTATAGCGTTTATCACCAAGAAGCCCTTATGGCGGAAGGTAAAACGAAACACGTATTTATTAATGAAAATGGCCGCTCCACAGATGTACGAGGGTATGCCATATGGCCACGTTTACAAGCCCTAATCGAAAATCAAAAAAATACGGTTGATTGTTTTAAAGAGATATAAATTTCTTGACTTCTTTATGTGTTATGGTATTATGTATACATAATACAGATGAGAAGGGAAGTGATTCTATGTTTCTTGTAACGTGGATTGAAGGCGAAGAAGTTAATTATCGAATCGTAAAGAAGCAGGAACTTCCAAAATTTATGACTACCCTGGGGCAACATGCAATCGTCCAAAGATTGGCATCATAATCCAAGCTCTATTATCATAGATAGAAGGTCGTTTTACAGAAAATCATGACCAAACGCTCATCCTAACGATGGGCGTTTATTTTTTGGAGCATATAGCAGGATAATTTTAGTTTTTCTCGAATAATATTAAGGTTGTATCGTCTTTAGGAGGTTATACTATGTCTTATATAGTTCTTGTTGATAGTGCTTCCGATATACCCTTTGACCTTGCAACATCAGAAGGAATAATAACTGTTCCGATGACTGTAAATATTGATGGGAAGACCTTGTATGAAGGGGTCGATATAAATACCAAAGATTTTTATGCGTGTTTTAATGATTTTATTGAATTGCCAAAAACATCTCAACCAAATCCTAAGACACTTTTGGAACACTATGAAAAAATCTTGTCAGAAGGCAACGATGTGGTTGCAATCCATCTCTCTTCATCATTAAGTTCCACTATGTCAACAGCTCAAATGATACGATCAATGACTTCTGCCCCGGAACGTGTACATATTATTGATAGTCTAGGAGCTTCCTTTGGGCATGGGATGCTAGCGCTTTTCGCTCAACAAATTCTTAGATCTATGAAATCCTGGGAGGAAGCAGAAGCCAAAATAATCTCAATTCGCAATAATATGAGGTATGTTTTCACGTTAGATACACTTGAATATCTCGTAAAAGGGGGTAGAGTAGGCAAAACAGCCGGGTTCATTGGCGGACTGTTGGATGTCAAACCTATCTTACATATAACGCGGGATGGAAGAATAGAGCCTTTTTCGAAAGTTCGTTCCCGACGTGCAGCTATTA
>JAUZPJ010000068.1 GCA_030706025.1 Bacillota bacterium
ATAAGAGTATCGCCAAACCATTAATGACAAAAGCCCAGCTAGTTTTTCGAGAACGTATCAAGGCATTAGCTAGTATAAGGACTACTCCAGATCCGAGTAACGTAATTCCAGCTCCTAGATTGTCAAATAAATCAGTTTGGAAATAGGTCAATCCAGCCATCAGTAAAACAATGGGTATGGCAATTAAACCAATATTTTGAGCAGCTTTCGATGCTCGCTCATTCATATGCCCCACAGTTTTGAGGCTGAGATACAGAGCACCATGAAACATGAAAACCATCAAAGTCGTTAAGCCACCGACAACAGTGTATGGCGAGAGCAAATCAAAGAAGGTTCCTGCATATTGCATTTTGGCATTAATCGGTACACCTTTAATTAAGTTTGTCGCTGCGACTCCCCACAGAAGAGCAGACAAGAAACTCCCAGTGAAGATCATCCAATCCCATGTCGTTCGCCAACGTGGACTGCGGTCACTGCTCCGAAATTCGAAGGCAACACCACGTATAATTAAGGCAACTAATATCAGAAACAAGGCGAGAAAGAAACCACTAAACAACGTAGCATACCAATTAGGAAAAGCTGCAAACATAGCTCCACCAGCCGTAATCATCCAGACCTCGTTCCCATCCCAGTGGGGTCCGATGGTATTGATAATTACTCGGCGCTCTGAGTCGTTTTTCCCTAGAAACGGCAGTAGAATTCCTATTCCGAAATCAAATCCTTCTAAAAAGAAGAAACCGACAAATAAAACGGTGATCAGGATGAACCAGAGGATGTTTAAGTCCATAACGACGCCCCCTTTATTTCACGTTTCTGAGCTTCCTCCACACTAGCTTCTTCCGGACCTTTCTTGATAAACTTCCGCAAGAGGTACACGTCAGCAACAGCTAAAACTGCATAAATAAGAACGAAGCCTGTAAAGGCGATTAGCATGGACAGGGCGGAAACGGAAGTTGAAACACCTGCTTCAACCCTTTGCAATCCATATACGATCCATGGCTGACGTCCAACCTCCGCCATATACCAACCAGAAGTGTTCGCGATATACGGAATTGGAATCGTCCAGAGTAATAGTTTTAAAAACCAAGTCTTATTCTCTAATCGATTCGATTTATAGAAAAAAAGTCCGAGGAAAGCGATCAACAATAGCCACATTCCGGCCGTTAACATAATCCTAAAACTCCAAAATAACGACGTTACTGGTGGGACATAATTACCTGACCCATACTGCTGAACCGCTGCAGTTTGCAACTCATGAATACCCTTTACTTCTCCTGTAAACCGATTATAGGACAGAAAACTTAACATAGCAGGAATTTTAAGCTCCAAAGTGTTTTTCTGTGCTTGCTCATCGATAGAGGCGAACAGTAGCAGACCAGCTGGATTTTCCGACTCCCAATGGGCTTCGGCGGCAGCCATCTTCATGGGTTGTGCTTCAACAAGATGCATCCCTTGTAAATGCCCCATACCTGCGACTCCAAAAGCACTGATTAACCCAAATATCACAGCCAAATGAAATGAACGCCTAAAAATATCCAGGTGATTCTTTTTCAACAAATGATAAGCACTAACTCCCATAACAAAGAACGCCGAAGTTACAAAACCACTGAGTACAGTATGGGGAAACTGATAGAATATATGGGGGTTTGTAATTAAGGCTAAAAAATCAGTCATCTCTGCACGACCATTTCTCAAACTATACCCCACTGGTTCTTGCATAAATGAATTTGCAATTAAAATCCAAAGTGCCGATAAATTTGAGGCTATTGCTACAAGCCAGATTGAAAGGGCATGTACTTTTTTAGGCAATCTATCCCAGCCAAAAACCCACACTCCTAAGAACGTAGATTCTAGAAAAAAGGCAACTAAAGCCTCCACTGCTAAAGGTGCTCCAAAGACATCTCCTACGAAGCGGGAATACTCGGACCAGTTCATTCCGAATTGAAACTCTTGGACCAATCCTGTAACGACACCCATTGCAAAATTAATTAAGAATAATCTACCCCAAAATTTAGTCATTTTTTTATAGGTTTCATTACCAGTTCGCACATACCATGTTTCCATCATTGCCACTAATACTCCTAACCCCAGCGTCAAAGGCACGAACAAAAAGTGATATGATGTGACTACCGCAAATTGTAATCTAGACAAGATCAGTTCAGTCATCCTTACACCTCCAATTTTTCAGTTACTATTGAATGCAAGAGATTACTATTATGTATAATGTCCTCTTTATGTATAAGGTCTCTTCACTAAAATGAAAGCGAATACCCTATTGCTTCAAACCTCCTCTCTATCGTAACAGTTTGCCTCATAGTATTAATTTTATATTTAATATTATACTAATTATATTTATTAGGTCAATACAAATTATTCCTATTGAGATATTACGATAACCGTTAAAACTCATATGTTTTCCAACATTTGAAGACTCCACTGGTTCTAAGTTATAGTTCAACTTTCATTTCCATAGGGTCTATACTTCTTCTTCGTCAGTAAAAATTAAAAAGCTCTTCCAATCGTGGAAGAGCTTTTTAGTACCATGAACATAAATATAAACCTCTGGCATAAGTGGAAAAAAAGCTATAAATAAAAACTCGCCTCTAGATAAGTTTTCATTATCTTAAGGTTATTCACTAGAATCTGCCCAGTTGGCAGGGTAGGTTGCATAGAAAACCTTACAAAAGGTAGGAGAAGAAAAGACGACTTGGCTTCCCTTTGGAATATAAACCACATCTCCTGCTTTGGCTCGGAAGACTTTGCCCTCAACTTCAAGGACGAACTCCCCTTCGATGATGTAATCCACTTCATCATAGTTTAGAAACCAGGGAAAGCTGGAGTGGTCAAACGTCATAAAACCCGCACAGAGATTCCCTTCGCGAGCCGTTATTACATCGACGAGACCTACTTTTTGTCCAGGTACTTCCTGAAACGGTGGGATAACCACGGTTTCTCCTTTTACATGGGTCGATTTAGGGTTGGCACATGCGGGTCTTAGGACCTCTCCCAGTATCGTTTGCACGACCTTTTTGAGGTCATCGTTAAGGAGAACGGGTTCTTTATTCCCAACTAAAGGCTGGATATCTTCCTGCTTATCAGTTGGCTTTACTGGTTTTTCCGCTACCGCTGATTGACCGACCCCACTTTGACTGATGATTTCTTGTCGTCCTTTGCTAATACTCAGCCCTAACTCTTTAGCTAGATCTTTGGCTGAGGGGGTCAGTACGCTGTCTTCATCCAATACAATGGTTTTATCGACTTTAGCCATTTCTCGCAATATTGAAGCTGATATAAAACGCCCCATTGTTACACCTCCCTCTTTGTTATACTAAACTTTCAATAAGTTTTTTGGCCGGACGTGGGATGACAACTTGTCGTATAAGGAGCCCTTTTGCAATAGCCAGGGCACTTCCTTCTTCGACAGCTGCTTTCACCGATGCGACTTCTCCGGTGAGAATTGTGTAACTCTTTCCGCCAATTCCGAAGGCCAGATGAAGGAGGAGGGGCTCGACTTCCCCTGCTTTCACCGCCGCATCTGCTGCTTCGATTAAGGATGCTACACTGTACGTTTCGATGATCCCGATCGCTTTAATGTCCTTCAGGGTATTGGCACCACTAATCGCCGGTACAATGGAGGGATGAACGTTGGGAATAACAAACGAATCCACAACAGTTTCTGCTCCTAATTCGATGCCTGCGTTCACAGATTGCTGGATCGAGGATACGTCTCCGCTAATTAAAACGATATATTTTCCGGGACATGTGGTTTTGGCCACTAAGATGTTAACGTCCGCCGTTTTGGCCATGATATCGGCGCATTCGATGCCTTGGGCTATGCTGGAAAACTCTACAAGACCTATGGCGTGGATCACGTTGCAGCACCCCCTTTCCGGAGCGTTATCATTTGGGGCGTGATTTGTTGGACAATACCGTCTAGACTAGCATGGACTCTTGCTCCTAAGGCGCCTTCGGGTATTTCTCCGACGACTTGTCCACGTAGGACACTCTCTCCAACTTTAACTATGGGGATAGCCGGGGCCCCTATATGTTGCTGAAGTTTCAGCGTCACTTCGTCGGGTTCATAGGTATCTAGCCTGAATGGAGCTTCCGGGTACCACGGACGAAGGTTTAAGCGCTGTACTAACCGCGAGGAGGGTATCATGCGATACTTGGCCATGGAGTCTTCTTTACGAAGTTCTCCTTGATATCTTATTCCTTGAGTACGAAGCTCTGCCTTTAAGGCACGATTGACCCGCATAGGCGAAATCCCGACGGGACAAGCATAGGCTTCACATACTCCACACTCTGAGCAGGTGAGAGCGCTAGTTAAGGTTTGAGGATCAGCCATTCTTTTGTAATTCATGGCCCGAATGAGTAGATGCGGGGATAGCTCGTGTCCGATCATATGACGTGGACACAGTTCAGTACAGAATCTACATTGCTCACAAACAGTTTTGGCGATGCGCAGAACACTTTCTAATGACATCTGTTTCCGCTTGATAAGTGAGTGATCTTTGGGTAGGGCAATCAGTCCGCCTGTGGTCTTGGTGACGGGGGCACTAAGATCTGTGATCAAGCTTCCCATCATGGGACCCCCAAGGATATAGGCTAGGTCGTTTCCACGTCCTCCGCCGGCTAAATTCAACACCTCCTGCAGGGAGGTTCCGATGGGTACGGTGACTGTAACAGGATTATTGACTGCCCCTGTAACGGTGAGCGTCCGTGTGGTAACAGGTTCTCCCTCGTGGGCTTTAGCAACATTAATGAGGGTTTGCACGTTATTGACAACTACTCCGATATTGATAGGGATTCCCCCAGGAGGGACACGTCGGCCTGTAGTTAACCAAATGGTCATGACTTCGTCTCCGGCGGGGTAGATGTCCGGGAGGATAGTGATCTGGATTTGATCGGTGAGATAAGGCTCTAAGGCTTTGATGGCGGGTTGATACTTGGCCTTTAAGGCGATAATTCCTTTAGGGGCTCCAGTAGCCTTCATTGCTATGGTTAACCCTTTGATGAGTTGTTCGGGATAACGAGCGGCTAATTGTTGGTCCGTTTTTAACATTGGCTCACATTCGGCTCCGTTAACAATCACAATCTCCGCTTGAGCCGCAAATTTAACATGAGTTGGGAATCCAGCCCCACCTGCGCCGACGATGCCTGCTTCCCGGACCATCGTATTAATATCTTTGCTCATTTCGTTCTTGCTCTGATCGTTTGTCGCGTTCATTTTTTCACCCACTTAAGCTTACGCTTCAAAGGTTTCTTTATCGATAATGCCCACGATGATGGCATCAATGGGAATATTGGGATTCGCTAATCCTTGTCGTGCTGAGGATCCGCTCGCTACCATAACGATTTCACTTTCGCCCGCTCCGATTTGATCGGCGGCGATCAGCGAGTTTCCGTGTTCGGTCAGTTGGGCTGAACCGTCATCCGTATAGCTGAGGGTGACGGGTTGGACGACAAGAAACTTCAGGCCGCGTAAGGCTTCTTCTTTGCGTGTTGACCAGACGTGGCCTATGACACGGGCTAAAATCATCGTATTCCCCCCTCGCGTTCTCCTTCTATACACAATTGAACTCGGCGAAGTCTTAAGGTATCTCGGGCCAATGGTGATATCACGGTGAATCGGTTCACAAGAACTCGTGCTGCTTCAGGAAAAGCATAGGCGTCTTTATCGCCTAAGAACTTCTTTTCAAAGCGAACGACGTTAAGAGGTTGCTCGGAAAACGTTGTGGACGGTCGTTCGAATTCCTGGTTCATTAAGACTGTAGCTGTCGCTACTGGGGTAACTACTGCAGCGGTTACGGTGTTGGTTGTTTTGTTGTTGGGTGCCCTGTTCATGTCCCCAATCCTAGCATAGACCTGAACGCCGTAGGCTTGGATGTTTTGTAGATATCCCGCGTAAAGTTCCAGATAGGCTTTTGGGGTCTGAGGGGTAAACCCGAGAGACTCCGTTACTAGAGCAATCGGGGTTCCTTGACTAATCCCCCGCCCGAGGAGTTCGCAGAGGGGGTTATCTCGTAGCCCCAGGGCAGCTTTGGCTAGGGTATTGGTGGAACATGCCGGGACGATGATTTGTTGCCAGTCGGTTTTTGTCAGGGCGTCTTGTGGCGTGATCCAGTTCATCCCATCGGGTAGAGCTGGCTTGGCTTTGGCGACGCTGTCACTGGGTAAGACTGTGAGTGTGTACTCTGATTCCCAACAATTCTTGACGGCGTTTAAGATTGGTTCAAAATCAGAAACGTAATTTAAGAGAACTAAGGCGTCAGATTTTACCGCCTTTGTTCCTGCTGTATTTCCGTTTCGATATCCGTTGAGGAGAGCTTGAAATGCAGAATCCGATAGAATACGCTGGACGATTTGGTTGATTAGTTCTTCGTTCATCGTTATACCCCCATGAGCAGACCTTTGGTCTGCGCGTCGATGAGGGCGGCATTAGCTTCATCCATATCGAGGTGCATTTCTTTGCGGTAGTTTTCATGAACTCGTATTAAGACGTCTTCAAAGATCACGGGACGTATGCTTTGGACTTTGACACGTACTCGGTCTCCGTCGTTGAGAGACCATTCTGCGGCGTCCTTAGGTGTAAGATGAATATGACGGCCGGCCACCATGACACCCCTTTCGATCTCAACGTTCCCTAAGGGTCCGATGATTTTTAATCCGGGGGTTCCGTCTAGTTGTCCTGAATCTCGGATGACGGGTTTGACGCCCAGCTTAAAGCAATCCGTGACACTGATTTCAACTTGGGTGCGTTTTCTGACCGGTCCCAAGATTCGAACTTTCTCGAGACATCCTTTAGGTCCAACTAAGGTGACTGTTTCTTTGGCCGCGTATTGGCCCGGTTGGGAGAGTTCCTTTTGGATTGTTAAGGCATACTTTTCTCCGAAGAGTTGGTTTAAGTCGTCTTCGGAGAGATGAATATGGCGATTAGAGGTGCCAATGGGGACTCCTTTCTCTTGTTGAAGACGTCCCCGTACACTACAGGCTAGAATGTAGAAGGCACTGGAGAGTCGGTTTAAGGCCTGAATCAGGTCGACCCGACTGCAGCTTCCATCGTTATCGGTGAAAGCACGGTTAGCGTAAAGTTCGACTTCTCGAGATTTTGACCTAAGGTGATGGAGTTTAGCCACGACTTTCCCATGCGTGTAACTGAGCGGCGTATGGTCCACTCCGTAGTAGGTCTTGGGGTGATGCGACCGTTCCCGTAGTTCGGCAGGAGTTAAACCCAGCAGACGTTCCCATTGAAAGGGTTCGTCTTTGACTTCGCTGACCATGAGCTGCCGGGCAAAAGCCGAGATTTCTTCGAGTTTTTCGATGAGATCGTCTTCCCCTTCTTGGGCTAAGTACCCTTGGGCTTCGACAAGTTCACACTGAAAGAGATCGAGTTGCCCACGATAGGCGATCACTGGATGGGTTTTGGTGACTAAGGCTCCTGCTCGCAGATGGGTCATGTGCTCGGGTTTGGAGCTGGGTGACGTTTGAGTTTTATCTTGAGCCTCGTTTTGGGTTTCACTGTGAGTTGTTTTGGTACGATTCCAGCGTTGTCCTATGCCCTGAATTGGACTCTGACTCTGAGGTTTGCTTTGACTGTGAATTTGTGTTTCTTGAGGGGAATTGAGTTTCTCAGTAAAGGATGGCTGTCTGGTCAGTGTTTGCTTGGCATTGGAGAAGTTGTTCTTATGAAGATCAAGAAGCTCGTTGCCTTCGATTTGAACATCGATTCCCTTTGACCGAATGAAGTCTCGGGCAGAGGGGGTGATCACACTTCCTCGAGGTAGTGTGATCACTTTTTCTTTCGTTTTATGCCAATTGGCTCTTAATTCATACTCAGTTACGATCAATGTCCTCACCTCTTCTTAAAGGTTAAGGCGCCCTTTATTTTTCACCATAGCTTTTGTTATCGTCGACGGGCAAGATGTACTCGACGTCCCGGTGTGGGCGCGGTATGACATGCACACTCAGTAGTTCACCGACCCGTTGGGCTGCGGCTGCTCCTGCGTCCACGGCTGCCTTGACAGCTCCGACGTCTCCACGGACCATGACTGAAACGAGTCCACCTGAGACATGTTCTTTTCCACATAACGCCACATTAGCCGCTTTTAACATTTGATCCGCTGCTTCGATTGCGGGAATTAATCCTTTGGTTTCAATCATCCCGAGCGCGAAGACACTTCGATCTTGTGCCATTGTGTTCCCTCCCTAATTTCACTTGCTATTCATAAGGTCATCTGATAGTTACACTGCCTTTAGCACTTCATTCCATTAAGATGTTTTATAACTTGGTTAATGATTTCTTGGACAATATTCGCATCGACTGAGGTAGGAGTGTTCGGATTCTGGGTTGCAACTGCTTCAATACCTCCTCCCGCGTTCATGGGTTCCACAGGCTTACGTTCAGGGATACCTAGGTGCCAAGCAACCCGTTTGATGTTGAGTAAGTGCAAGGGGGTAACGTTTTCTGAGACGCTCGATCCAGCCCAAGTTCCACACCCTAACGTAAAGGAGGGGGATAACCCGGTCGTAGCTCCGACTCCTCCCATAGCCGATGGGGTATTAACGAGAATGCGGTTGACCGGTTTCTTCAGGGCAAACTCTCGAATAACTTCCTCATTTTGGCTGTGTATTGCAAGACTGTGCCCGACTCCACCTGCTTCTAGGAGCTGAAAGCAGCGTTCACATCCTTCATGCCAATCCGCAACTCGGTAAAATCCTAAAACAGTGGTGAGTTTTTCGTAGGACAAGGGCCACTGGGGTCCGACGCCGCTTAAGGGCGCGACAAGGCAGCGCGTTTGCTCTGGGATGCTGATTCCCGCAAGTTGAGCGATGAATTTGGGATCTTTGCCAACAACTTTGGGATTAACCCCGCCTTTGGCCAGCATGACTACCTTAGAGACTTTTTGGACCTCTTCGGGATCGAGAAAGTACGCGCCGTTGCGTTGCAGATGGGTGATGAGTTCATCCGCGATGCATTCTTCGGCAACCACGGCCTGCTCCGAGGCACAGATCGTGCCGTTGTCAAAGGTTTTGCCCATGACAATATATTCGGCTGCCTTGGGCAGGTCGGCACTGCGCTCTACGAAGGCAGGTACATTACCGGGTCCGACTCCAAGAGCCGGCTTTCCACTGCTATAGGCTGCTTTGACTAAAGCACTTCCGCCAGTAGCGAGAATCATAGCTACGCTGGGGTGTTTCATGAGTTCGTTGGTGGCGCCCATAGAGATGTTTGTTATACACCCTATGACCCCTTCAGGAGCTCCTGCGGCAACGGCTGCTTGGTGCATGAGTTTGGCTGCTTCATTCGTGCAGCGTACAGCAGATGGGTGTGGAGAGAAAACGATGGCGTTTCGCGATTTCAGAGCAATCATCGCTTTGTAAATCACGGTTGAGGTAGGATTGGTGGTAGGGACAATTCCGGCGATGACCCCGACTGGTTCGGCGATTTCCCAGATTTTCTGGTCTCGGTCTTCACGGATAATCCCAACGGTTTTCATGTTTTTAATGAAGTCGTACAAGGTTCGGGATGCAAAGTAGTTTTTAAAACATTTATCGGCATAATTTCCCATCCCGGTTTCAGAAACGGCCATCATGGCTAAACGTGCTGCATTTGCTTCCCCAGCTTCCCGCATCATGTCGATAATTTTATCGACCTGTTCTTGCGAAAAATTCATGAGAGCTTCTTGGGCAGTGCGAGCAGCTCGTACTAAATTTCTAGCTTCTTGTAAGGAGCATAAATCGCGATCAAGATCCATTTCAAAGCTGCACCTCCCCTTCGTTAGAATTTAAGGCCATTTTCGACGACGTCAATGACGGCTCGTTGGAAGGCCTCACAGGCAGACTTACACGCGCTTTGCGATCCAGTTAAGAGTCCGCCGCCAAAGTTTGTTTCGGTCGGTGGTCCGTAGAAGGCTTGCATCGTGACTTCGGCTGCCTTTAAGGCAGCATCTAAGCCAAACATGGCTTCGATGGGTGGGGCGATCAGATAGGAGAGGGCTTCTCCTTCGGGTATTCCTGCTATCTTGGAGAGGTAACTTCCGGTCCGGGAAACGGTATGGGGAAACCAAGCGGTTTTCCCACCGTCACACGTATAAAAGCAGCAATCATTTTCTAGGTGCTCTATGCAGGCATCCACTCCTGCGCGAACTTCCGCTGGATTCGGACCTGCTAAGATGCCGATAATTTCTCCCGATAATGGACCTGATGCTCGGGCGGCTCCGCAATAAAAACTTTTCGCATAGACAACTTCGACTTCGGATTTTTTGGTGGCTTCATCTAAGGCCACGTAGGTCGCATCGTCGATATCAGCTGTGATCATACCAATTGAACGCTGATATCCCGTTAGTCCTAATTTCTCCGCTAAATCCGGAGCAACA
>JAUZPJ010000069.1 GCA_030706025.1 Bacillota bacterium
TTGGACAGAAAAAAGGTACTATTATAGAGGTAAATGCTCCTGCAGGGGTCTTACATTTTCAAATATTAGATATTTCAAATGCAACCAGCCATTTATCTGCTTGTAGTTAATCCGTCTTTAATGAACTAAATAACTCCGGAACATATCGTACTGTTAGTCATCTCCAGGATTTAGAACATACTCTTTAAATTCATAATGACAGTATTTTGACCATCTTATCCCATTAAGGAATTCCTGTGGATAATTATTCAATAGATAACACTTCCAGGAATTAAGAACAGGTACTTGGGGAAAATAAATTCAGAATCCGTGCCCAATTCAAAACTTATTACCTAATTCAAAAAAGGAGGCACTATTTCATGGCAGGAGAAAGAAACACTAATACACCAGCAGTACAAGGAGCTTCAAAATTTTTGGATCAGTTCAAGTACGAAGTTGCAAATGAAATGGGCGTTCAACTTGGTGGCGACCGCACAAGCCGTGAGAACGGTTCTGTCGGTGGCCAAATGACAAAACGAATGATTCAATTTGCGGAAGAAAATCTTAAACGGGGCAGCAGAATATAATACTTAATTTTAGGTATAAGTGCTAATAGAAATATCATAAAAGAGGGATAGATTATCTATTCCTCTTATTTGTTTGGTTACATGCTTATGTTATCCCCTTCATCGGTGAATCCTACCGGTTCAAGGAGAGTAGAGAAAAACAAGAACTTCCAAACTAAAGCAAATTAAGTAACCTCCTTGGGGTGGTCAATTTTTTGGCTGTCACGGTGGTAAACTTTTCTTAGGAACGTTCTCAACAATCATTAGTTTATTCCTCCCTATTTATAATATTTTGTAAGAAATCATTTTACTAATGTTATTTTAATACTTATTACAATTGCAAGTCAATACTTTTCTTCAATACTGTTGTTGTTTGTCAAAAAGTTCCCTGTATTTTTCGCTGTTCCGAAAAATATCCTTATGGTAAAATACTTCGGGGGTTCGTAAAAATAGTCTAAATTGAAAGGTCTGTTATGTATGTACGATATTGCAATAATGAATGGTTTAGTCGTAGATGGAACCGGTGACTCCCCGATTCAAACTAACCTTGGTATCAAGGATGGGATGATTGTTGAAGCGGCTAAAACTCTGTCAGCCGGAGCAAACCTAACCATTGACGCCAAACAGCAAATGGTTACACCGGGGTTTATTGATGTGCATAGCCATAGCGACCTGGTACCCTTTATGTCAGGTTCAATTCTTGAAAGTAAGATAAGACAAGGGGTTACGACTGAACTCGTTGGCCAATGTGGTCTAGGGTCAGCACCGTTCCTTGAGACGATGCAAGACTGGCGCAGTTATTTAACCCCCATTTTAGGAACCGGACCACAGAATTGGGATTGGCCCGATTTTTCGGCGTTTATGAAGGATTTGAGCCGAGCAAACAAGCCCAATAACTATGCGGTATTGCTCGGTCACGGTGCCGTTAGGGCCCAAGTTTTAGGGTTAGGAAATGTCTCGCCTTCGCCCAATGATCTTACAGCCATGTGCCGGATCGTCGATGAGGCGATGTCCCACGGCGCTTTAGGAATTTCCTATGGTTTAGCCTACTTGCCAGGAATGTTTGCCCCCAAACAAGAACTTGTCGCCTTAAGTTCTGTTGTGGCAGCACATAACGGCATCATGATGATTCATATTCGCAGCCACTCCCATCAAATTCGGGAGAGCATGGCCGAGGCCTTGGACGTGGCAAAAGAATCCGGCGTGAAGTTGCAAATATCTCATATGCGTTCCTACGCTAATCGGGATTTTGGTATAAGCGGTCAAGAATTAATAGACCTAGTAGAACAGGCTAGGATGGACGGGACCGATGTAACCTTTGATGAGCATCCCTATCGAGCGGGCAGTACCCTTTTATCACAAGTCCTTCCGCCTTGGGCCAAGGAAGGCGGTAGCCCGGAAATAGTCCGCAGACTAAAAGACCCGCAATTGCGGGCAAGGCTGAAGGAAGAATTAAATAATCCAGAACTTGATTATCCGGGCTGGGATAACTTTGTCGGAATGGTTGGTTGGTCCAACATCATGGTAAGCTCGGTTTCTAACCCCCAAAATAAATGGGCAGAAGGTCAAACAGCAACACAGTTAGTCACAAAAACCGGCTTGGGAAAAAAGGAACTGGTTTACGAGATTATCGACCAAATCGCTGAGCTCTTAATTAGTGAAGATAGCCGAGGTTCCATGGTTATGCATAATCTATTTTCCGAGGATGATACTGTGGAATTGCTTAAGCACCCCTTATGTCAAGTAGGTTCGGATGGGATACCCACAGGTAAACCTCACCCCCGTTTATTTGGGACATTTCCTAAGTTTTTGGGGGAATATGTCCGGGATAAAAAGATTATGACTTGGGCGGAAGGAGTTAAGAGAATTACCGGGGACCCTGCACTTAGATTGAAACTAGACAATAAAGGATTCGTCAAAACAGGCTATAGTGCCGATCTAGTGGTCTTTGATCCGGAAAAAATTAATGCCCCTGAGGATTATACTAACCCCACCGCGTTCCCCAAAGGAATTAATTATACCCTAGTCAATGGTCAAATTGCTGTGGCAAACGGAGAGGTTCTATCTATATCGGCGGGAAGGTTAATCTAAAGGAACACTGTCGGTTCAATTTTACCAATCCATGAGTACGGTTATCTTTAATCTTATTTTATTCACCAACTATTTCTAACTAATTTTTTTACGAAAATAAATTTTCTTGCCTCCCCGTGAAGCGGTAAATTCATGGAAGTTTATTTACGCAGTTCATTCTGTGATCCTGAATGAAAAACGAGGACAGCTAGCCCGTATGGACATGGGCAAGCTGCCTCGTTTTTAGTTTCGTTGGAGTCCAAATGATGTACGTAAAATATCCGAGCGTAAAGATCCGGCATGAAAGGAATTCCCACTGTTAATATTGCTTAACCATACCTCGGCCGGACTAAATAACATCGGATCTATATCGTAGAAATTCCCACATTTCTTATACAAATCCCCAAAAAGATGACCGTATTCACGGGATGAACAAGACGGTATCTTCTTAACCAATGATTCGAGGGCTTGATCGTCATCCCGTAGGTTATAGAGCACTGTAGCACCATAAAGTATGGCATCATTCGTCCGCCCCAAAGCACTAAGATTATCACACGCAACCGGCGGAATCGGGCAAATACCCCACCCCGAATCAATCTTATCTAAATCGTAACCCAGTTCCATAAGTTTGGATAGGCCCGTTTCCAGAGCTCTTGCAGCCACTTGAATGGAACCTACCTGGGAAGCAGTGGGCGCTACTAAAATGTAAAGACACGTGGAAGCGCAATGACATTTCTCTAAAATATACTTGACGACCTCCTCAGAAGGTAGTTCTTCGCTTTCCAAACAAATGATCACTGTGTCTGATTGATCCTCACAGCCAAACTTTTTAAACAATACTCCTTCGTGAACAATTGCCCGTCCGGGGCCAGAACCCATCGCCAGACACCGATTATTTTGAATAGGCCAGCCGGCATATTGTGACGCCATGCAAGCTCGAATAGGATGATCTGTGATCACCTCAACCGCCGGCCAGCGTAACCCATCGAAATCAACCCAATGTTGTTTAACTTGGGCCAACCCTCCGAGACAAACGGAGGCGAACAAAATTCCCGCTTCCCAGCCGCCCTGAACATGAACACCGCAGTCGATCAAGGTTGTTCCATGTTGATTGTGAACCTTTATTCGGAGCTGTTCGCTCTTGGAGAGAAACTCAGTCATTAACGGAAAGGCCAGATTGTTCGGACTTAGTTTAGATCGTGAGCAATGTGGCAAACCCTTTGTCCCCCTCTTTATTGTAAATAGCTTAAATTTCTTCTAGCATACCCCTTTTAACAAAATCTAAAAATTTGCCTTTTTCGCTAATTTCATCAATATCCATAAGTTTCTATGCTATAATCGACATATAAGAACAACTAACAAGTAAAAATGAAAGGATGGAATTCGTGAAAAAGTTCATTTTAACGGTTATTACCTCTGTTACGATCGCCTTATGTACGCCGTTTATAACTCAAGCTAGCCCCTTAGTGTACCCTACCGAACGCATAGCGGGGCAAGACAGAGTTGACACGGCTCTTAAAATATCCCAAAAAGGATGGAACTCTGCCCAAACCGTAATTCTATGTGAATATTCCGATTTCCCGGATTCTATCGCAGCAACCCCCTTTGCCGTAAACTTAAACGCTCCCATCCTTTTAACCAAAGGCGACTCGATAGACTCGCGTGTACTTCAAGAACTCCAACGCTTAAAACCCCAAAAAGTTATTCTTCTGGGGGGAACGGCCTGCTTGCAGCCTTCTATCGAAGAGGAGCTTAATCAATTATCCCTAACCACCGAACGAATCGGCGGAATCGACCGCTATGAAACATCCATCCTGCTCGCCCAAAAATTGTCGTCAGATTCCCTTATTATTGCCAACGGGGACGATTTTCCGGATGCCTTATCCGCCGCAACCTTTGCCGGAATTAAACAAATTCCAATCGCACTAACCTCCACAACTCTTCCCCAATCCGTCCTCCAATACATAAAAGAAAAAGCACCCCAGCATACGATTGTCATTGGCGGTGAGGTAGTCGTACCTTCCAAAGAATTCGCTGATAACAAAATTTCAATCGAAACCCGTTTGGGGGGTTATGACCGCTATGAAACCAATGCCAAAGTTACTTCCTATGTAAAAGAAACCTTTCCGGACACTTATCAATCTGACGATCTCTTCTTAGCATCAGGCATCACCTTTCCTGATGCCATAGCCGGCACGGTTCTTGCTTCAAAATCTAAGGCACCCCTATTACTTACAGAACAGACTGATATCCCCCCCTCTGTTTACGCCCTCATGCGGGGCCACATGAAAGTTGAACCCCCTACAAACTCTAACGATGATTCCGAAAAAATTAAAGTAGGTAAAATAGCTGCAGTAACGGGGCTAAATCTCAGAGATATCCCTTCAACATCAGGAAAACTACTGCTGACAATTCCCAAAGGCACGACCATTAATCTAGTCGAACAGCAAAACAACTGGTATAAAACAACCTATCAATCTTTAACAGGCTGGGTATCTGCGGATTATGTAACCATCGCTTCAACTTCAACACCTAACACGGATATAAGTGTCAACGGTAACGTGTATATTTTAGGCGGAACGGGCATTATTAGTTCAAAAGCACAAACTATCATCGAAGGAAAAGCATCCTCAAGCTATAACGCTAATCTTCAGGACTTTCCTCCTCTTCCCTCAAGTCTTGAAAAGCCTGCCCCCCCCTCGAGAGGTGACGACGTCATTACCCCTCCTCCCGCTGATAATCCTCCTACTGATAACCCTCCCGTTGATACTCCTCCGGTTCAGACATATGACCCTTCAACAGACGTTCTCCAAGACCCATTTGCAGGCATCCCTGCCAGCGCTTTAGCGGGCAAAACCATCATGATTGACCCTGGACACGGGGGGCCAGATGTAGGAGCAGTTGGTCCTAACCATTCTTATGAAAAAACGAACAACCTTGCTATTGCACTTGCCCTTAATACCATCTTGCAGCAAGCGGGAGCCGGAGTCATCTTAACTCGATCCGACGATAGTTCCCCATCGGCCAATTATACGGAAGAAGAGGATCTCGAGGCTCGAGTGGCGTTGGCGAACAAATATAATCCCGACCTCTTTATTTGTATCCATAATGATTCTTTCAGCAACCCCGACGTTCAGGGTACTTCAACGTACTACTCCCAAAATAACCCTAAGGAACTGGAGAGCCAACAGCTCGCTAAAAGCATCCAATCTGCCGTCACTGGCGCGGTTAATACAAATAATCGAGGAATAAAAGAAGCGGGATTTTATGTTTTACGCAAAACAACCATGCCCGCGATATTACTTGAAACCGCCTTCATCTCTAGTCCCTATGAAGAAGCCCGCCTGCAAAACCCAACCTTCCAAAAAAATGTTGCAGGAGCGATTTTCCGCGGTATCTACAACTACTATAAATTGCCTAACCCTATTAATACTCCTTAAACGCTTTACGAAAAATTGCAGCTAAACTCTTTAAGAGAATAGCTGCAATTTTTTTATGCTATGTTATTGTGTTTTAACCCCCAGTTAGCCAAGGACACTATTATCGACACGATAAAGGCAACCCAAAACCCTTGTACGTAAAAGCCTGGCAAAAGCCCACTGACGATCATAATCGTCCAGGTATTAATAATAAAGGTAAATATCCCCAACGTTAAAAGATTCAACGGAATCGTCAAAATGATGAGCAAAGGTCGAATCAATCGATTGATAATCCAAAGGAGTATTCCAGCCCCTAAAAAGTGCAGGGGGGTAGCCACTTGAATCGGCAAAAACTGGGCTGCTATGAAAAAGGCGAGTGTATTAATGATGATGCGGTAAGTTTGGCGTTTCATCCGATCCCCCCATTCACTTTAAGCTAATTTTAACCCAAACATCTTCGCATTCCACATCGACAATGTCCAGACCTTTATACTTACTTAAATCTTTAATCATGCCATGGAAACCCATGACAACACCCCTTGGCGAAATTGCTTTCACCCAAAGGAGATGCCTACGAGCCTCTTCTTCGCGTGGAAGCGGCACGCACCTTAAAGCCATTTCCCCAACTAGAGCCAAATCTGCAAGGGCTTCAAAAAATTCATTCACAACCCAAATAGGAAGCGGAAACGAAAAATCCCATCGCTCCTTAACTTTGACATGAACCAATAGCAACCTTGCTGATTTACTCCACACACACTTCCACCTTGATTCTTCCCTCTTGAGGGTCCGCCACTTCTACGTCGACAATTTTGCCATCGACAGTCTCCTCCACTAAACGTACCAGCTCCTCAACGTCTAGAGCTTGCAAGTCAAGACCCTTTTGTTCAAGCTCTGCCCGTTTGTCCGCGGGAACAAAGCTCATTGCGTAAACCACAAGTTTGGAAGCGGAACGAATCAGACTAAAAGGAACATTAACATTCACCTTCAACTTTTTTTCTCCCACAACCCGAACTCGTAAGAAGCGATCTCCGGCCTGAAAGCGAACGGGCTCCTTTTTCATTAACTCTGTTTCTTCTTCTATGGCCTTTAATAGATCCATTCCCTCAACTGCCGTAAGTTTACCCTCCTGGATCATCTCAAGAATCTTCATCTTTTCGCTGCTCATGTTAAATACTCCCTTCTCAAACTATATTCCGCCATATTTGAACTTGTATTAAAAAGACTATTTAATCCTTCCTCATCTGTTTCCTCATTTGCTGCGTCGCTTCTTGCGCTGAAATTTCTCCCCGCTCAAGAGCTTCCAAAATTTCCTGTCTGCGTAGACCTTCCTCCTCGGGATCTACTTTATTTACGGATTCTTTTCCCTTACCCGTTCCAAAACCCAGCGTTTCAATCACACTGTCTAAACGACTTCGTACGGTTGGATAAGAGATACCTAACTCTTTTTCCACCTCTTTGATATTCCCACGACATTTAATAAACGCCTCAACGAAAACTAGCTGTTCAACAGGCAGCCGGCAAAACTTACATGAGCTAAATTCCCCTTCAATTTTTGTCGGACAATAAGTACAAGTTAATTTGCTAATCTTCATTTCATGATCACACACAGGGCACCGATTGGGCACCTTAAAATCCAAGACCATCACCTCACGTCAAGTAGCCTAAAGCATTACTATGATTAAGATAATAAGCTAGTTTGTTAATTATGTCAACATTAATATTAATATATTTAAGATACATTTTAACATTATTAATAGTGCTACTAACTTTCTTTTGCTAAGGATCATAAATGAAACTCAAAGGAACGCTTCAAAATATAGACAAACTGAGGGACAGGTCACTATTTGATTACCGTGTCGAAATCAAATAACAACCTGTCCCTCTCTTTTACCTATTTTTCACTTGAGTATATGCTTACTTCTTAGCTGTCCACACGCCGCATCGATGTCTGCTCCGTGTTCAAGACGAATACTACAGTTAATCTTTTCTTTTTTCAGAGCATCATAGAACTCCAACATGGAATCATGATCACTCCGCTGATACTGTTGATGTTCATCAACTGGATTATAAGGAATTAAGTTTACATTAATGAGATGTCTCTTATCCTTAATTAAATTGGCAAGCTGAACAGCATGTTCTCTTCTATCATTCAGATCCTTGAGCAGAATATATTGCAAGGTAATCCTACGATTCGTTTTCTGGAAATAATAATCAATGGCCTTCATTAATGCTTCTATCGAAAAAGCACGGTTTACTTTCATAATTTGTGTTCGAAGCTCATTCGTTGGAGCGTGTAAAGAAATTGCCAAGTTTACCTGTAAATTGGCATCGGCAAATTCATAGATTTTATCGGCCAAACCGCTTGTGGATACTGTTATATGTCGACCGGGAATAGACAAACCTTTGTGATCTTTGATAATTTGAAGAGCGTTCGATACATTCTGCAAATTATCAAAAGGCTCACCAATTCCCATCATCACGACGTGAGTTACCCTTTCATCGTTTTCTATTTGATCTAAATGCTGCTGAACCTTCATAATCTGCTCTACAATTTCGCCACTGGACAAGTCACGATGTTTAACGAGTAACCCACTGGCACAAAAACTACACCCCATATTACAGCCGACCTGTGTCGTAACACAAACCGATAAACCAAATTTATGTCTCATTAAAACTGTCTCGATTAGATGGTCGTCTTCTAACTTAAATAGAAATTTAATCGTCCCATCTGCCGAGTCTTGCTTTAAGTGTTCCGTTAAGGATTCAATGGTAAAATGATCCGTTAATAGTTGAAGACACTCTTGATTGACATCAACCATTTCTAAGAAATGCTTTGCCTTCTTGCGATAAAGCCAATCCCAGACTTTTAAGGCCTTAGATCTTTTGTGTCCACCTTCTATAAGCCATTCCGTTAGTTCATTTAACGTTAAGCCATATATGCTTTTCTTATTCATTTATATCCCCTCTTACAAGCCCCACTGTTAACCGCAATTTATTATAATTATACACTCGAACTCGCCCCTGAAAACTATTTTTCCAAAAAGGACGTGGAAATTAATGATTCGTAAAAATCGGTGCTTTTGGTTATAATCAAATATTATTGGGCCACATGACAGACTATATACATTTGAAAGGGTGAATCAACATGACCTTTTTGGAATTGGCCAAAAAACGCTATGCAGTCCGTAATTTTCAAGTTAAAAAGGTTGAAGAGGAAAAACTATTAAAAATACTCGAAGCAGGCAGAATTGCTCCAACAGGAGCAAATACTCAACCCCAAAGAATTATCGTTATTCGTGAGGAAGAGGGATTAGAAAAGCTAATGAAAGGCGCCAGAATTTACGGCGCCCCCTTAGCGTTACTCGTCTGTACCGACCATACTGTTTCGTGGAAAAGACCCCTTGATGGAAAAGATATTGCCGAAATCGATGCCAGTATTGTAACAGACCATATGATGTTGCAAGCAACGGAGCTAGGTCTTGGGACTTGTTGGATCTGTTATTTCGATCCTAAAATCATACGAGCTGAGTTTAAAATACCGGACGACTTTGAGCCGGTAAATATTTTGGCAATTGGGTATGCCGCAAATGAGGCATTATCACCCGATCGACATAACACGTTGCGTAAGAGTATCGAACATACTGTTAAGTATGAGACTTTTTAACAAAGGTAAAACAAAGCTAACGGGTTTTTAAGAATCTTAAATGATTAAAAATAAGGAGCTAAAGAATATGTCAAATGATATGTCAACCATTGTACAAGATTTATTCCAATTTAGCACCTATATTCCGCCCATCAACCTTTCATTTCACCAATACCTGCTATTAACGGATGAACCCTTATTGGTTCATACCGGCAATGTCCAGCAAGCTGCTGCACTCATACCCCAATTGAAGGACCTTCTTAAGAGTAAATCCCTAAACTATATTTTTATTTCGCACTTTGAAGCTGATGAATGCGGTGGATTATCCCAAATCCTTGAGCATTTTCCTCAGGCCAAAGTCGTTTGTTCTGAAGTAACAGCCCGCCAACTCGGTGGCTTCGGTATAATAAAGGATATTATGATCAAGAAACCTGGCGAGAAGTTGACGACGAATAATTATGAACTGGAATTCTTCAGTTACCCTTCGGAAATGCACCTCTGGGAGGGCCTATTAGCAATGGAAAATCGGCGTAAGATCTTCTTTAGCAGTGATTTGATGATTCGTTACGGGGAGGCGGGCGGCACAATAGTGCAATCTGATTGGCAAACGGAGATCAATAATATCCGCCCTGAACAGGTGCCCAGCCCCGAACTGCGAACTCAGTTACAGCAAACTCTGGCCCAA
>JAUZPJ010000007.1 GCA_030706025.1 Bacillota bacterium
GCTTTCAATGAGTGGGGCAATCTCCTCAACTTGAACGATCGCCTCAAATTTCTCACTAAATTGACTCACTTCTAAGTCTTGAGGAATTTTCTTGTCCTTAAATTGTGCCAAAAAATCTTCTTGATCCTTTTGAGAGTCAAAAATCGGAGAAAATAACGGTTTCTCGATTGGTTTGGGCATTTCACAGTGGGCAGTGCTATCTGACAAAGTGTTCACTTTTTCTAGACGCTCTTCATGATCTACTTCCGCAATATAGTTTTTAAGCCCGTTTAAAATCCCCATTTTACGCTGTGCCCTTGGAAAAATCGACTCCCCTGCCCCAAAATACGTAGGGAAATCTTGTCCTACTTCCCTCATTTCTTCTGCTATATTGTTATCCGCATCCTTTAGTTCCACCCATTCCGGGGAAGAAAAATATTGGTTAAATCCCTTCAAACTCACAAGTTTTCCAGATGGTACGGAAATACAATGAGAATTCGGGGTCTGTTTGAATTCTGCTTCGCACGGTTGATCAGGTTCCGGTTTTATACTTCGTTTTCCTGCGCTAAATAATTTAGACCAAAAAGGTCTTAGATCTTTCTTCCTTTTCGACAAACCTTTCACCTCTCACTTATTATCCATTATGGTAGATAAGTTAGGAGAATGTCAAAAGGTTTTTTCATTTTTGGAAATAATAACTTTAGTAGCTTAACAAGACACCTGCCTGATTAGGTAAGGGGTGGAATATTTCATGAGATATTTCTCCATTTTCGTTTAAAAAGACGTTACCTGTATAAAGAAAATCCCCTTTGGCCCAATATCTTAAGTCCAAAAATTCTACAATGTGTTCCTCAGCATTTGAACTGTGAGCAATCACATGATAATGAGGCGTAAATTGATTGAATACCTCCGCCAAGTTTCCTTCTAAGGCATTAGAAACAAATGGATTATCTCCATCGAATTTTGGTAAAACACGACAGATCGTTGGTATCTGATTTCGGATAATGCCAAAATGCACATTTCCCTCTTTGTAGAGGATAAAGTTCCATGCAAAAGGATGATACATAGCTGGGAGCATTTTAATTTGATCTGTAAGATCTAAATCATAGATCTCCATTATATGGTCACGCATTTGTATTCTATTTAAGTGACGATACCCTAGATATACAACACTAATGAGTAATGCACTCACTGAAGATACTTGTGCTAAATCCGGGGTTCTTAAGGAGAGTATGAAAGACACTAAAAAAGAACTTAGAACTACGGGGTCAGTAAGCATAATCATATCTACGGTAATTTTTTTGCGTGAAAACGGCCATAAAAGCTCAGCCCCAAACGAATTTAAAATGTCCATTACGCCATGGGAAATGGTTCCCATCAGAGTCCAGAAGAAAATAGTCAACCATGAAGTCGTTGGGAAAACAGCGTAAAGTACTGTACTAAGTCCGATAGCCATTCCGGACAAGGCAATTAAAGAATGACTCACTCCCCTGTGTTTTAATAAATAATTCAATCTGCCTTTGACATGTGCTATGATATCCAAATCAGGTAGCATTGCACCTAAAGTACAACCTAAAAATACCGGGTCATTAAGTTGCATTGTGTGACCTGAGAAAGTACTTAAAGCAATTCCGATTAAACCGTGGGTAATCGGATCCATTTTTGGGACACCTCCATTTTTAGAGACGTATAGTTAACGTTAGCAACTCTCATTATACCATAAGGGTATAACATAGTTTACCGTCCACTGTTTCCAATTTTAGTAATCAACAAACCTAAATTCGGGTTAAACTTAAAGTAATAAAGTTAAAACCCACAGTAAAAACTGTAGGTTTTAATAAAATTGCGGTTATTGATTTTAACCGTTACTAGAATGTGCTGCTACTTTTATAGAATTGTTGATATTGTGAATTTCCGGGATGTATTGGACCATCTTCTCGGCGAGTAACCGATCTTCTTCTGAATACACTTCGCCAGTCAGAAAAGCAATCCCATCTTGAACAAAAGCACGAATCTGTCCAGAATTTAAACGATGTTGTCCAAGCTTTGCAACTAACTGTTCTGTTAACCACAAATCGTCTCCTTGTGAGCGATGACGAGCAAAAATTTCGCAAACTACCGCTTTTACTCCTGGTACCTGATAGGCTGTTTCTACAGCCCATTCCATTGTTTCCTGATTATCAACCAGTCCAGTCAGGGTAATCAGGCCATTTCGAGCTTCCGTTTTGATCTCTTGAGCATTAACCCAAGGGGATGCTACTAATGCGTTTTCCACACGATTGACTAAAGTTGCATCATCCACAGCCTTCTCTAAAAATTGAATCTCACTTCTAATTTCTTTGACGCCGCGGACCTGGGAAGCCAAGCGTTTTGCTAACCGTTCCGTACTTTGAGTCTCAACATGCCCAAGTAAGGTGGCAACTCCTCGACTTACACGACAACCTAGGTGCGTTATATCCTCGTAGTTGGACCCATGAAAACGTTCAATAATACCTTGTTCTATATCTTTATCCTTAATATTACCGTCATTCGCCACTGTTAAAGAATTATCCAATTCTCGAACCCCGTCAATTCGACTTACCCGACCGCCAAAAAAATCCTTTTCTACTAAACTGTCAACCGTTCCCCAAAGTATGGCCTTGTCCCCTTTAACCTCTGCATGAAGTCCTTGGCCACTTTCTCCAAAATGTGTATGAATTAGGTTCTTGATATCCCGAAGAACATCTTGCTCGGAACGTGAATTTTTCATAAATCTCCCTCCACAATGAAAAACTGTAATAATTTACTCACTCTAGAGGGTATTCTACCCAAGACTTCTTCTTTTAATCTAGACGAATTAGTATTATCTTAACGGAAATTTCGTACGTTAGCTGCAACCTCTTCCAAGCGATGTAATTGTTCTTTTAGGCCTAAAACGATTAAGAGATCTCCCTTCCAAATTTCCACTTCCGCACCCGGATTACTGATAACCTGATCATCGCGCAGAATTGCAAGAATCATTGCTCCTGTCTGTTGTTTAATACCGCTCGTTGACAACGTCTTTCCTACTAAGCAAGATCCATCTTCGACCCTCACTTCTTCCATTTCAATCTCAATATTATGATCATGAATTACAGTTTCTAGATACTCCACACTAATTGGTTTTAAAATAGACATAGCCATTCTCCAACCTCCTAGAACAGCAGGAGAGATAACTTTGTCAGCTCCGGCACGCAATAACTTTTTCTCAGACTCTAACTTATCCATCCGAGCAACTACCTGAATGCTTGGATTAAGCCCTTTAGCTGTCAACGTTACAAATACATTTAAGGAATCCTCCGGCAAAGCAGTTATAAGACCTCTAGCCTTATCTATACCGGCTTTTTTAAGCGTTTCATCTTGTGTTGCATCACTATGGATAACTAAAAAACCATCTTCAATCAATTCAGTTGAGAGGTCTTCTTGTTGCTCAATTACTACAAAATCGGCTCCTTCTTTGCGAAGACGATTAAGAACTTGTCTGCCTACACGCCCTGCTCCACAGATTATAATATGTTCATTAAGTTGCAAAATCTTTCTATTCATTTTTCTTCTCCCATACACACCGGCCAACTGTCCCTCGATAAGGAATGCCATCATAAGTCCGGCGAAATAGAGCATTACCCCAACACCGACCATCATTAAAACGACAAGAAATTTATGGCCAGCTTCAGTATGAACTTCTATATCCCCGTAACCTACTGTCGTAATCGTTTGTACAGTTAAATAAAAAGCTTTAGCTACACTGAAATGTTCCGTTAATATTAAACCGGATGTACCAAGAATCAGAGTTACTACTAAAGCCACAAAAGCATGCCACATACGTTTGTCCAAGATATCAACCCTTTCAGTTAGGGCGGTTTTTTAGGTATTATTTATTTAAGTATTTCTGTAGCTTATCCACCCCCTCAAGTGGGATATCCATCTGACCTAGTTTTATCGGTCCAAAAGGCCCATGAAAGTCACTCCCTCCTGTAGCCAAGATTGCAAACTTGTCTGCAATGCCGGAGTAGTATGAAATTAATGCTGACTGTCGTTCCCAATAGCCATAATATACCTCAAGTCCAATTGGACGATATGCCAATAATTCAAAAATCATTTGAGGATCACACTGAAGACCTGGGTGAGCCACCACCGGAAGCCCGCCACAACTAAAAATAAGATCCACTGCATCTTCAAACGAATGTTTTAAATATGGTAAATACGCAACCCCGCCTGGTCGAAAATATGTGGCGATCTCTTGCCAGCTTTTCTGATTATAGTCACTGTTACGATGATATATGGCCCTCATGATGTGACCCTTACTAACCGCTCCTTGAGCACCGACCTCTCGCATAACATCTCGCCAATCTAAAGAAAGACCACTATTTTTTAAACAGTCCACCATTTCATACGCTAAGGCAGTTCTTTGGTCACGAATCTCTTTTAAACGCTTTTGCAGGACGGGTTTATTGACATCATTAAAATACCCTAGGAGATGAACCTCCTGGCCTTTGAAGCTAGTCAGTAATTCAACACCCGGAATTATTTTAATATTTAAAGGTTTAGCTAGATTTTCAGCCTCTGCTATTCCTTGGGTACTTTCATGATCGGTAATTGCTAAAATCCTTACTTTACTAGCATGGGCAAGATTTATAACCTCCTCCACCGAAAGCGAACCATCCGATTCTTGAGTATGAACGTGTAGGTCAACTTTCAAAGACACCCCTCCCAACTGCACTTAGACTTGTATAGTCAAAGTCAGAAACTGTAACGAGAAAAATTAACGTTTATTGTATTATGCCTATTCTGGCTTTTCCACGAAAATCCTGCTAGCATCTTTTAAATAATATCCATTGACACATTTAACTTTTTCAGATATAATCTAATTCGTTGCTGAAATTCTTAGGGGATTAGTTCAATGGTAGAACAGCGGTCTCCAAAACCGTCGATGTGGGTTCAACTCCTACATCCCCTGCCAAAATTCACACTAATAATAAATAAGAGACTCTGAACATTCTTTTCGAATGTTCAGAGCTTTTTTTATTACAATATCATAGAAATAGACGTGTAATCCTAGTTATAAGAATAATAGAGTTAAACTTTCTTCATAGTCTCACTATTTAATACATACTTTATCTTACCGTACTCCTCAATTTCATGTTTTTTTGTTTCATAACCCTTTCGTCCCATTAAGGCATATGTCCCATTTTTTCCTTCTTCAACTCCCGGTTGATCGAAGGCATTTATGTTCAATAACTCACCCATGTAGGCTGTCTCCCACTCTAACAGGAGAAGCAGCTGCCCTACACTATATGGATCTAAACTTGGAAGAAGAATTTTATTATGTTGCCGACCGGCAAGTGTAAGTGCATACTCAGTTGCTTTTTGTTCAGCCCATAACAATTCAGCTAAAGTCTTACCACCTAAAAATTGAATGTCATCGGGTAACTTTAAATCTATCGGAATCTGTTGCGTTTCATTGAATTTTTCAACAGCAACAAAGGTAATAACCTTATCATCAGGGCCCTCTGCATACAACTGAACTTGGGAATGTTGATCCGTCACTCCGAGAGCCTTTACAGGTGTCTGTCCAACATGAACCTCTCGCCCCTGTCGATCATAACGTTTTCCCAAACTTTCAGCCCACAATTGCGCATACCAATCTGCCATTGTTTTTAAACCGTCTGCATATGGCATGAACACTGAGATATTTTTACCCTTTTGCCAAGACAAAAGAGCTAATGCTGCACGTAATTGTGCCGGGTTTGAGAAAACCCCCTGTGTCTCTCTAATCCGCTCATCCATATCCAAAGCACCTTCAAGAAGCTGCTGAACGTCAATCCCGCATATGGCAGCCGGGAGCAATCCTACGGGTGTCAGTTCTGAAAAACGCCCACCGATTCCAGCGGGTATTACGAATCGCTTATACCCTTCAGTGAGAGCAATTGGAAGGAGATTTCCTTTTTCTCTATCCGTAGTCACAACTATATGTTCAGCATAACGACTGTCCCCACATATTCGGCGTAAGGTGTCTCGAACAATTAGAAACTGAGCCATTGTTTCGGAGGTATTCCCCGATTTTGAAACCACATTAAACAGCGTTTCCCGCGGATCAACCAACCTCAACAACTCACTAAACCGAACCGGATCAATATTATCCATAACATACAAACGCGGACGATAACCACGCTTTTCTGGAGGAAGTTCATTGTAATAATAATGATTAAGTGCTTGATGAACGGCTAAAGGACCGAGTGCCGATCCACCAATACCCAAAACAACGAAATTCTCGATTTTAGTCGAAACCGTATTTGCATACTCAATTATCTCAGGTAGCAAGTTTTTCATAGTCACCAGAAGTTTGGAAAAATCAATTTCGCCAGCATCCCGGCGATTTAAGAGTGTCGTCTGGGCTTTATCCAATACTACCTGAAGATTTTGCAGTTCCGCCTTTAAAAATCCATTTGGATTTTGCTTACTTTGCATCATACCCGTATAATCGATCGTCATTCCAAATCGTGCTTGGCTATCCATTCTTCAACTTCCTCTCCATTATCAGCATTCTAAATGTTAAATTGAGAGCTCATTCGCTAAATTATATAATTCTATGTTAAAGGGTCGACGCGTTCCGTAAGCAGCATCGATCGGGCGAGTGGCTACAAGTTGATTAACATAAGCAGTCATCTTGTTAGACTCGCAAGCCAGAATAATTTCGATTGCTTTTCCTCCCATCGCCGCGCTAATTACGGCGTCCAAAGCACTGGGATTGCCGCCACGTTGTAAATGTCCTAAAATGGTGATTCGGGTCTCAAACCCAGAACGAGCTCTTAATTCCTTACCAATTTTATAAGCGCTGCCTACACCTTCAGCTACCAAAATAATGCTGTGGTTTTTCCCGCGTTGATGACCACGCTTTAATTTATTACAGATTTCATCTAAATCGTACTTGATTTCAGGGACAAGTATTGATTCCGCCCCACAGGCTAAACCGGCTTGAAGTGCAATGTTCCCGCAGTTTCTGCCCATAACCTCTACAATAAACGTTCGTTCATGAGAGGATGCCGTATCCCTGATTTTACTAACGGCATCAACAACCGTATTAATGGCGGTATCAAATCCGATCGTTAAATCAGTTCCAGCTATATCATTGTCAATCGTTCCTGGGATTCCCACAATCTGAACTCCCCGCGCCGCCAAAGTCTGTGCCCCTCGAAAAGACCCATCTCCTCCTATTACTACCAAGGCATCTATTTGAAACTTATGTAACTGCTCGATAGCCTTTAGTTGGCCTTCTTCCGTTCGCATTTCTTCAGACCGTGCGGTCTTAAGTATAGTCCCCCCACGAAGCACAATATCCGCTACAGAGCCTATCGTCATTTCTCGGATTTCTCCATGAATAAGTCCCTCATATCCTCGGCTTATCCCGTAGACCTTCAGACCATGGTAAATCCCTTTTCTAACCACCGCCCTGATGGCGGCATTCATACCAGGAGCATCTCCTCCGCTAGTTAGTACCCCAATCCGTTTAATTGTATCCGACAATGGGTCCACCCTTTCTCTTATAACATTTATAACGTTGTTCTAGCCAGCTACCATTTCCGTTTCTGGCCCCTGTCTAGAGCCTATACATTGAAAGCGTTTAATATTACGCAATATTTTTTATATAAATCTTCATCCTCAAGTAATTTCTCCTGGATTTTATTAAAAGATAAAATTATAGTAGGATGTTTACGGTTAAAGTGTTTCCCGATCTCAGGAAAAGAGCTCTTAACAAGTGTCCTAATAACGTAAATCGCCAACTGTCTGGCTTCATTGACCTTAGGCTTCCGCGTGGGTCCCAACAATTCTTCAACGGAAACCTCCATAGTCAATGCAACAACACGAATTATATTCATCGGGTCTGCCAACCTATTTATTCTTTGCTCTTCATGTTCCCAATAGGCTTCGAAGCACTGAAAACTTAGTGCATCTTGTTGAGACTTAGCAAACTGAATGAATTGTTCAATAACTCTTATAGCATCTGCTAAATTAGCTTTACGCTCTGAAATAGCAGTCAAAACTTGTTTATCTACGAATAAATGTTTTATATGACAATATTCGGTCAGAAAACGTTCGATTTCACTTACTTGTGGTCGATCTATTTGGATGACCATTCCACTTAAAAAGCGAGAAGCGAGCCGTTCCCCTAAAAATTCTAGTTGTGGTCCATTAGCTTCAAGGGTAATAACCATCTTACCTCCATTTCCTATGATATATTCATAAGTAAAATGAAGTTCCTCAATCGTCTTGACCTTCCCACCCAAAAATTGAAGGTCGTCGATCAATAGCAACCTTGCTGAGCGGTATCGTTGCCTGAACATATTTAACTTGTTCTCTTGAGCAGAATAAGCGTACTGACGAGCAAACGACAAAGAATCCGTAAGAATGCCTCTCTTCTCAACCCCAATACGTTGATAAAGAAGGCGCAACATGGTTGATTTCCCCACTCCTTCCGATCCATAGATCAGAGTGACACCTGGAGCCTTTTCTAGGTTATATTTTTCAATTAAGCGCCATGCACGAATATTAAAATCACTTTTAAACCAATTCAAAAGTGCCTCTCCTTTTACTAAGTCTGTTTAAAGATGTTTAACTCCATACAATATCACAATCATTTTTTAAAACATGAAGGAGACATACTGCTGGATATCGAAATATTCTGATATACCCAGCTATTCTCATAGGAAGGAGTGTTTTAATGAGTACAAAGGAAGATCGGGTTATATTCACCGACATGGACAATGAAGACATCCATTCACTTCCGAAAATTTGTGATGCGCACATTCATCTTTTTCCGGAACGCTTAATGGGGGCGATATTAGACTGGTTTGTGCAACAAGGATGGACGATGCCCTATCAGAAACAATCCAATGAGACTCTTTTGAACTATTTAAAAACCATCAAAGTATCGTCAGCCTTTGTTTTAGGGTACGTTCACAAAAAGGATATTTCCGCAGGAATAAATTTGTTTCTCAAAAACCTATGCGAGAATTATCCCCATTTATACCCTTTTGCTGCCCTTCATCAGGATGATCAAAAACCTGAGAAAATACTAAGCCAGGCTATGGATGAATGGAATTTTCCCGGTGTCAAAATCCATACTTTTGTGCAAAAGGTATCCGTTAACGATAGACGTCTTTGGCCTCTGTATCGCATGCTTTGCGAACGGCGAAAAGGACTCATCCTTCATTTGAGCGGAATGCCAGTAGAAAGCCCCTACACACGTGTCGAATCACTTTTTGATGTACTTAAATCTTTCCCTAACCTAAAAGTTATTATTGCACATATGGGACTTCCTAATGACTTCTCTTTGGCATTAAAATTAGCTGCGTGTTACTCAAACGTTTATCTTGATACTGCCTATATCTTAGGTAATCCCCGTTTTCCAATGAGAGATGAGTGGCTTAAGGCAATCGTTGATTACCCGACAAAGTTTATTTTTGGAACAGACTACCCAATTATGGATTACTCTCCACGTGATGCCATTCAGGCTTTAAATCAGCTTCCCATTTCCAAAGAAATAAAAACGAACTTATTTTGGAATAATGCCATGAGATTTCTGAGTTACTAGAAATCGATAGCATTCATCCGCGATAAGTGTTAGCGGTCTATTCCTACGGGTTAGAAGGTAAAACCCTCGTTCAATAAAAAGATCTTCCACATTCATCCATACTAGACCTTGTTTTTCACAGGATTCTAAAGCATGTTTTGATAGAACCGAATACCCCAGTCCGGCACGAACAGCATTTTTTACTGCTTCAGTACTTCCTACTTCCAAAGCAATGTTGAAGTCATGTAAATCGAGCCCACGTTCCGCGAGAGCCTCCTCAAAAGCTCTTCGATGTCCTGAGCCATTCTCCCGAATAATTACTGGTTTTTCCTTAAGAGCATTCATGTTAATACTCTCTTTTGAATTTACCTGGTCACTGGAAACGACGCATCCTAATTCATCCTTTAGCCAGAATTCAGATGTAAGTTTTTCTGTATCAAATACTGCACCGACAACCGCAAAATCGACTTCTTGAGCGAGAACCTTTTCCGCCATCTCTAAACTATCACCAATCGAGAGTTTAAACTTTATATCCGGATACATTTCCCGAAATGAGGCTAAAAAAATGGGAAGCAAATATTCCCCAGGAATATGCGATGCTCCAATATGTACCTTCCCATTCATCAGCCTTTCTGAGTCTCCGATTTCTCGCGTAAGTTCTGACCACTCATCAAGTATGTGCTTGGCATGGCGATAGACTGCCTCTCCCTCCGAAGTTAGGGCAAACCCCTTTCCCTTCCGATAAAGTAATTTAACGCCAAGTTTTTCTTCAAATGCCCGCATTTGGTTTGAGACAGCTGGCTGACTAATTCCCAAGCGACGCGCGACAACTGTAAAACTCTGTTCCTCAACAACTTGACTAAATAAACGCATCAAGTCTAACATAAAGAACACCTCCATCCGAAAAAATAACTACTGCCATCTATGGCACTGTGTTGGATAGCATGTTATCGCTTTCAGATATTAAGAAAAAGAGGGCTAGGCCCTCCTCCTCTTCACTCTTGACATCCGGACAATTCAAAGTGTTATTAGCGTTGAACCGTAACCTTCTTCATTCTTTGATCTTCTAGGGGTTTGTCCGCACGATCCCTCTGAACATTGACGATTCGATCAACTTCCTCTATCCCCTCAATTACCTTGCCGAAAGATGCATACTGACCGTCTAAATGGCTAGAAGCTTTAACAACAATAAAAAATTGAGAACTCGCTGAATTTGGCGCTGAAGTACGGGCCATGGAGATTACCCCGCGGTCGTGTTTTAAATCATTTTTAAAACCGTTCGCCGAGAATTCGCCACGAATTATTCTTTTACTACCACCCATACCGGTACCATCAGGATCGCCGCCTTGAATCATAAATTGTGGTATGACCCTATGGAAGATGAGACCATCGTAAAACCCTTCCGAGACAAGTGAGACAAAATTCTCAACAGTTTCTGGGGCTATGGATGGGTATAATTCAAGTTTAATTATGTTGCCGCTTTCCATTTCAATCGTTACGATAGGATTTTGCTGAGGATTTAAGTCCTGTGTACGTTCATTTGTCACCTGAGTGACCTCCTTTTCATTTGGGTTTTTCCATCATATTATAACACCTGACTAAGAATTTCCCTAATGTATGGAAAGTATTTATACATTTTAGCTTATATAGTCGACTATTTGACTTTTCCTTTTGACTATAATACACTCTCTATTGAAACAATGTATCGATAAGGAGTGCATCTCGATGTTCCGAAAACGTTTTTATCTCGTCGTCAACCTATTGTTGCTTATTTCCCTTTTATTGCTGAACGGGTGCAATTCACCAGCACCTACTGCTTCTGTCCAACAAATGACAGTGGTAACAAGTATATCTCCGCTCGCTGATTTAATCCGACAAGTCGGTGGCAATAAAGTAAAGGTAATAAACCTGGTCCCTGCGGGAAGCGATCCACATGAATACGAACCAAAACCAACTGATGTTCGTGATGTTGCTGCTTCCAGCCTATTTTTTGCTAATGGAGTTGGAGAAGAATTATATTTGGATAAAGTTATTAAAAATGCCGCAAATTCGAACTTGCACACGGTTATTCTTTCGGACGGACTCACGATAATGGGTAAAGAACAAGGTGGTCTTGGTAACCCACACCTCTGGCTCGATGTTCAGAATGCCAAAAAGTACGTCGAAAAAATACAAGCAGCCCTATCACAAACATATCCAGATTATAAATCATACTTCTCCCAAAATGCGGCTTCCTATTTATCAGAATTAACACAATTAGACCAGTGGATCAACACACAAATCATGACTATACCAACAGATGCGCGAAAAATGGTAGTTCTACATGATGCATGGTCCTATTATGCTAAACGTTACGGACTATCCTTTGTCCAACCCTTACTCCATACCGGTGAAGCTGAACCATCTGCTAAAGACTATGCCGAACTTATTAACATTGTCCGCGAGCAAAAAGTGCGTGCTGTATTTAGTGAAGCCGGTTTTAATCCAAAGCTTGCACAACAACTTGCCTCAGAAACCGGGGTAAAATTCATTGATTCACTCCATGATGATACATTAGGAGATACACCCGACACCAATTCATATATAGGTATTATGAAATCCAATACGAACTCCATAGTCTCGGCATTGAAGTGAAAACAAAGAGGGCAGGCTAGTAATGAACGATAATTACGTAATTGAATTTGAGCATTTCTCCCTTAATTATGGACAACGAAGAGTTTTAAGCGATATCCATTTACGGATCCCAACCGGCTCCTGTATTGGAATTATTGGACCAAACGGTTCTGGAAAAACTTCTCTGATTCGCAGTATTGTAGGGCTTAACCAGGCGACCCAAGGGAATGTTCACGTTTTTGGACAAAGTCCCCGAAGAGCTTGGCGGCGTCAGCGGCAAATTGGCTACGTCCCACAGCTTAAGTCCATAGACAAGGAATTTCCTATATCTGTCTATGAAGTCGTAATGTTGGGTCGTGTTGGACTTCTTGGCCCTTTGCGTTCCCCTAAAAAGGAAGACCACCGCATTGTTAGTGAGGCACTATTGCGTGTCAAAATGACCGATATGGCAGATCGACCAATCGGCCAGCTCTCAGGAGGGCAACAGCAGAGGGTTTTTATTGCACGTGCACTTGCCCAACAATCTAAACTTTTATTACTGGATGAACCTGCAACTGGGCTAGATATCCCAACACAACAAAGTATTTATGAACTACTTGAACAACTTCACGAAGATGGAATCACTACTTTGACGACAACTCACGATCTTCTAGCCCTAGATTTTCATCATTTTGGACGCATACTTTGCCTAAATGAACGAGTCATCGCCTTTGGCCCACCGGACAAAGTCCTAACACCTGAAATTTTAACTAAGACTTTTTCTGGTCTTCCATGGCCACATCGCTTACTCAAAGATGATAAGGAGGATTCTTGTTCATGCACTTGTTCATAGATCCACTCCAATATTCTTTCATGCAAAATGCCTTTATCGGAACTGTAGCCATTGGTATATTATGTGCCGTAATTGGGTGTTTTGTAGTTTTATTGCGACTTGCCTTTATTGGCGAAGGATTAGCCCACGGCTCGCTAGCAGGACTTGCTATTGGTTATCTTATGCGTTGGGATCTCTACTTAGCAGCCAATCTTTATACCATCGGGTTGGCTCTTCTCATTGGGATTGTCCATGAAAAAGCTAAGGTCACGTTAGATACAGCCATAGGTATTCTATTTTCAACATCAATGGCCTTAGGTATTGCTCTTATCAGCAGTATGAAGTTTTATACGACGGATCTGACCGGTTACTTATTTGGCTCTGTATTAGCCATCACTCCATTTGATCTAAAAATTATTATTTTGGCGTCGTTAATCATCTTGATTATCTTGTTTCTTTTTTATAAAGAATTCGTTTTCTACGCATTTGATCCTGAAATGGCCGAAGTCGCAGGATTATCTAGAACTGGCCTTCATTATTCAATGCTAATCATGATTGCCGTAACCGTCGTTGTCGCCTCTCAAACTGTTGGGATTATTTTAGTTACCGCTTTACTAATTATTCCCGCCGCTTCAGCCCAACAGTGGACACGCTCACTTAAACACCTACTATTATTAGCAATTCTCTTTGGTCTGATTAGTGCAATGATGGGTTTATATATTTCATACTATTTCAACATCGCCTCAGGAGCAAGTATTGCCCTTACTGCCGCAGTCATTTTCTTCATAAGTTTTGTTCTTTCCTCTCATCGTCAACCTCTACGTCAAAGCTTTGGTCTTCCAGAAGCAAAAAAATAAAGCGGTTCCAACCGCACACATATTAGGAGATAAGCACTATGAACTATGAAGAGATTCTTCAGCATATCCATCAAAAAGGATACCGACTAACTTCAGCCCGTAAACATATTATTCAAATTCTTTGTACGCAATCCGATTATTTAGGAGCTTACGATATTTATCATCTCTTAGAACATAACGGTACACATGTCGGTATTGTTTCAATATATCGTGTTTTAGAAATGCTCAATGATTTCGAATTACTTCAAAAAGAGGAATTTGGGAGCGGCGGAGAACGTTTTCGTCTTATGAGCCCGGCCGAACAACATGCTCATCAACTCATTTGCACCAAATGTGGACGAAGTAAAGAGTTGGATGACTGTCCAATTAGTTATTTTGCTAAAACTATCGAATTACAGAGTGGCTACCGTATACAAAATCACTGGTTACGATTCTTTGGTCTTTGTCCACTTTGTCAATCTGAAAACGCCTAGAAAGAAAATTTAGTCCTCAATATTTGCTCGACCTCGCTTCATACTATAAAAATAGGCCAAGAACACTCCGAAAGCAAGCAATATTCCGCCCCGTGCCAAATAATGGTGTAACATAAGGGTAATCTTTTGCCAATGAACCCCGAGGATACGCCCCAGTGTAATAAATGTTATGGCCCAAAGAAAAGCACCCATCCCTGCTAGGGCTGCATAGCGGCCATAATTGATTTTACTCATACCTGAAAAATATGCTGTAAAGTGACGGAATCCCGGGAAGAAATACCCTATCAAGATAAGCTTGTCGCCAAAACGTCGAAACCAATGTTCGGCTCGGGCGATTTTTTTTTCGTTTAAATGGAGATAGGGTGCAATTTTATGCAAAAAGGGAATTCCTAGACGTCTTCCAATCCAGTAACTCAGATTCATTCCCAAAAAACTGCCCAAGAAGGAAACGAACAAGGTTTTTCCATAGCCCATGCGCCCTATAGACGTCTGGAATCCACAGAACGTCATTAAAAATTCATCAGGTACCGGTATGCCAATCATTCCACCAGTTAGGAGTATAAATAAGCCCGAATAACGGTATTGATAGATCAAATCTGTCATATAGTGCTCTAATCCGTGCATGCCCTGCCTTCCTCTCTAACCGAAATATTACGATAACCCTTGAGAGATAAGGTCAGCGTCTGCGATGTTTCCATAGTGCAAAAATAAGTACGAAAACAATAATCCCTCCAACGACAGCGTCTGCACGATGAAAATAAGACTTCAGAGAATCCCAATTTTCTCCTAACTTTTGGCCTACGAAAATCAGAAAAGAACACCAAAGAAAAGCGCCAGTCACCGTATAGGTTGCCATCTTCAGCGGATTCATTCTTGCAATACCAGCCGGTAAGGAAATAAACGTGCGTACAATTGGTAGTATTCGGCCAACAAAAACAGTCACTTCTCCATGTCGTTCAAATAAGCGTTCTGTCCATGCTAACTCGTGTTCCTTGATAAAGAAATAACGCCCATATTTTTTAAGAAAAGGTCGTCCACCCCACACACCAACATAATATGCAATAAGTCCTCCGAAAAGGTTTCCTAAAGTAGCGGCAATAGTTGCTTGCCAAAAACCAAAATTGCCCGCATAGACCATATACCCTGTGAACGGCAGAATGATCTCACTTGGTAGGGGTATACAGGCACTTTCGATTGCCATGGCAAAAAATACTCCTGCATAGCCAAATGTGGAAATTATATGTACAACAAATTGTCCTAAGCTTGTTATAATTCCTTCCAAAAGCAACCTCCTCCAAATAACTTACTTATATTTTGTTACCGTGGGTATTTTATCATAGACCTATTCCCTTTGCCAATTGGAAATTAGCGTTATACACAGAATTTTTCCCACCCAAATCAAAGCAGATGCATTACTTAACATCTGCTCTGATTTATGATTACTAATAAATTCTTCGTTAAAATCGTCCTTATTTTTCAATATTCTGGTTTGCCTGGTGACGGCGGCTAACCAGCCCATTGAACGATTCAAAAATTACCTTCTTTCCATCAACCACAGTTTCTAATACGACCGTTTTACCCCAAAGTGACTGCACAAGATTAAGAGTTTTTTCAAGATAAACGAGGTCAAGATCAACTCCTTCATGGCGATGTTTAAGATATAGCCCACCTTTCCCCTCATAATCTCCCTCAAGGACGACTATTCGAGGATTTCCTCCATTAACGAGTTGCTTTACAAGATTGTCTCGAACTTTCTCCCAGTCATTGTCCGTAACCTGCCAGTGAGCTCCGACTTTACGAAAATTAAACATATTTAGTTCTTCTACTAATTCACGGTTAAGATGATTACGGATAAATGAAAGATCATTTTCTGTTTCACGAAGTTCAAAAAGTTCAGCAATAGGTTTCCTTTTTGCAATATCTTCCCATAGTTTTACTCCCAAATAATATGGATTTAAGCCCATACGAGATGGCTGTACAACTTGACTATGCATAAGCGCAAAATCGAGAGATTCGGCATCTGTAAGATCGAGTTCCCGCATTATCCTGGCATGCCAAAATGTTGCCCATCCTTCATTGATTATCTTTGTCTCAATTTGGGGATAGAAATAAAGCGATTCCTCTCGAACTATGCTCACAATGTCTCTTTGCCATTCTTCGAGGCCAGGCGCAAATTTAATAATATAGAGTAGAAGGTCCTCATATTCTTCCGTTGGGAGAATATTAGATTCATCCTCCAATAAATCTCCCCATAAATCCTCATAGGGTAAAGATACCCTTCTTTTTTTCCGAACCTTCAATTGGGGTTTCCTGTTACGATGTTCTTTCAAATTCGAATTCCCATCTGAACAATTTCCACTTGTGCATTCACCGGCACAAGATTGACCACCAGTGCAAGAATTGCAATGACATGCGGATCCCCCGTCTTTAAATGGCCCCCGTACTTTAGGGATATTTTCCATTTTACTACTCGTATTAATATGGGATCGATAGTCCACATGTTCTTGAATCGCTAAAACTGCATCCAGGATTTGTTCAACGCATTCTCTACCGTATTTCAACTCATACTCACGAATTTTCTCGGAATGTGCTGCCATACGCTCGACCATATCTTTAGGAGTACGTGAGAAATAGTAATTATTCTTAAAAAAGTCTACATGGGCATAAACATGACCGATTACCAGCTTGTTTTGGGTTTGATGATTTCCTTCCAGTAAAAAAGCGTAGGCCGGATTCGTGTTAATAACGAGTTCATAGATCCGACTTAAATTTAGATCATACTGTGTCTTCATCCGGTAAAAAGCTTTTCCGAAGCTCCAGTGGGTAAATCGCACCGGCATTCCATACGCTCCAAACGTATACAATGCTTCGGCTGGAACGATTTCGAAATTTACAGGATAAAAATCCAGTCCCATCCCACGGGCAACTTGAGCAATATCTTGTGCTATTGCGTTTAAGACATGCAACTCATTGTCCATTACTTCCCCCCCACCTATTCAATTCCTTTCATAGTACTTATTCAAAGTACCTTTTCAATGCCTTAAGAAAAGACTGTTTTGAGAGCCACATATACCTCACTTCGTTCTCTAATTGTCACTAACCGAAGTTTCGGATCAGTGATGCGTTTTAACGTAGCCATTAAAGTACTTGAATAGTGTGTTCTTAATATCTCCCCATAACCGACAACTTGGCTCACTTCTACTAATTGCTTCATCAAAGATAATGCCCTAGAATTATCAGTACCAATATTATCCCCATCGGTAAAATGGACTGGATATATATTAAAATGAGCAGGTGGATATTCTTTTTCAATGAGATCCAGAGCATATTTGTATACTGATGAACAGCGGGTACCACCACTTTCCCCGCGCGTGAAAAATTCCTCCTCCGTTACTTCTTTTGCCTCAGTATGATGAGCTATAAAGCGAATCTCCACGTTTTCATACTTTAAACGCAGGAAACGAACCATCCAAAAGAAGAATGTTCGAGCAATATACTTTTCAAACTGTCCCATCGAACCAGAAGTATCCATCATTGCTAAAATTACTGCATTGGTCTCAAAATTTGGCCGTGTCTCCCAAGTTTTAAAACGCAAATCCTCTGGTGAAATTCTTAAGCGAGCATCTTTATCTTTCTTCTGCAAAAGGGCCTGCCTTTTAATACTTTCGAGCAAAGTTCGTTTCTTGTCTACATTAGCCATCAAACCCTTTTTACGAACATCATTGAATTCCGGACGATCATGTGCAATGAGCGGTCGCTTTTTATCATCTAGATTGGGCAACTTCAATTCCTCAAAGAGAATATTTGCCAAATCATCATAGGTTATTTCTGCTTCATATATATCTTCACCAGGTTCTTCTCCTGCCCCACTCCCTGCAGCACCTTTACCTTTAGCTTTATCATGCCCCAAGATTTCTCCCGGAACCATTTTTTTAGTCCCCTGCCCGGTATGATTTTTCTTCTTTAAATCATACCGGAAGCGAAACTCTTCAAGGGAACGCATAGGGATCTTAGTACTTTTTTTACCATTGGATAAAATAATACTTTCGTCAACAATTAAGTCGCCCAATTGCTGTTTAATAACTTCTTCAACCTTTTCCCTGTGCCGAGTTTGGTCAAGGAACCCCTTCCGATGCAAACTCCAATCATCACGATTCACAATGATGTCATCAGCCACACTCATTCCCCTGCCTCTCTAACGGTTAAGGAGGGCACCGACATACTTCATAATCTCATTGGCGCAAATTGGGCAATATCCGTGTTCATTGACGAGACGATCCATAACATTATTGATTCTTAATAATTGGTCTTGATCTGGATGATCAACAGAAGTTGTGATTTTGACAATATCCTTCAAATCGGCGAACAATTTCTTTTCAATAGCTTCTTTCAACCGTTCATGAGATTCATAACCAAATACTTTTCCCTTCCGGGCATACATAGAAATTCGAATGAGAATTTCCTCACGGAAGGTTTTTTTGGCATTTTCGGAGACACCGATTTGTTCTTCAATGCTGCGCATTAATTGTTCATCTGGTTCCAATTCTTCGCCGGTGATAGTATCATACATCTTTGTGGAATTACAATACGCCTCAACATTATCGAGGTAATTGTTCAAGAGTGATTTAGCTGATTCCTCATAAGCATAGACGAACGCCTTTTGAACTTCTTTTTTAGCCATCTCGTCATATTCTCGTCGCGCCACGGCAATTAAATTTAAAAGATCTTCCTTCTCTTCTTTTGTAATCGAGGTATGCTGTGATAGTCCATCTTTTAAAGCTCTCAAAATATCTAGCGCATTAATACATGCATGCTCATCTCGTATTAATGCTGTAGATATTCGATTGATCACGTAGCGTGGATCTATACCACTCATACCTTCTCCGAGTTCTTCACCCTCCATAGTCAACTCTTTAATATCCTTTTGATTAAATCCTTCTACATCTTGCCCATCGTAGATCCTCATCTTCTTAACAAGATCCATTCCTTGTTTTTTCGATTGCTTCAAACGTGAAAGAACGCTGAAAACAGAAGTTGCCCATAAACTATGAGGCGCAATATGAACATTTTTAATATCGCTTTGGCTGATTAACTTTTCGTAAATTTTAACTTCATCACTAACGCGAAGGTTATAGGGAATGTGCATAACTATAATTCTTGATTGCAAGGCTTCGTTTTTCTTATTAGAAATAAAGGTTCGATACTCATTTTCGTTAGTATGGGCTATCACAAGTTCATCAGCCGAAATTAAGGCAAAACGTCCGGCTTTAAAATTTCCTTCTTGCGAGAGACTAAGAAGGTTCCAAAGGAATTTTTCATCAGACTTTAGCATTTCTTGGAACTCCATTAAACCCCTATTGGCCTTGTTAAGCTCCCCGTCAAAACGATAAGCGCGTGGATCTGATTCAGATCCATATTCAGTAATTGAAGAAAAATCGATACTTCCCGTTAAGTCAGCAATATCTTGCGACTTAGGGTCTGACGGAGTGAAAGTTCCTATCCCTACTCGTTGTTCTTCAGAGAAGAGGATGCGTTTTACGGGAAAACGTTCAACTTCGCCCCTAAATTCTTCATCCAGTCTCAACCGACAAACTGGGCAAAGATTTCCTTCGATGCGAATCCCATACATTTCTTCAAATTGCGAACGCAGCGATAATGGTAGGAGATGCAGAGGATCTTCATGCATGGGACACCCATCAATCGCAAAAACTGCCCCTTCCTCAGTTCTCGTAAATTCTTCTAGCCCACGTTTTAGCATGCTAACAATGGTCGATTTGCCACCACTTACTGGTCCCATTAAAAGTAATATCCGTTTACGGACATCCAAACGCTTAGCGGCACTATGGAAATATTCTTCAATTAGACGTTCTAATGTTTTATCTAATCCGAAAAGTTCTTTGTTGAA
Organism: Bacillota bacterium; assembly: GCA_030706025.1. GTDB lineage: Bacteria > Bacillota > Desulfitobacteriia > Desulfitobacteriales > Desulfitobacteriaceae > Desulfosporosinus. The sequence goes on from JAUZPJ010000007.1 coordinate 20,228, forward strand.
AAAATTATAATATTTTTGATCTCCAATAGTTTCAACCCCAGCCGATTTGATCATCGCATAGATTCGAGCATGTGCATGTAGTGCCAAGTTAGGATTTTTCGTAACCATTTGCAGATAATCTGCAAATGTTCCACTCCACGCTAGGGCAGCCTCATTTTCGCGATATTCACGTAACCACTCTATGACTTCCATGGTAGCCCTCCCTTCTCCTAATCACCAAGACCCACCGACATATATTTTAAGTATATGCCTTGTAGTAGAATAAAAGGCATATAGTTAAAATCTTCCTTTAATAACAAAAAGAACACCCCTCAATTGAGATGTTCTTGTCAATCAAAAAATAATTAGATTTTTTCCAAATCCCATGGATCATAAGCAAATTCACCAGGCAAAATATCTAACCGCGCCACAACATAATCCCCAACCTCATCACGATCAACACGAACAACTGTTCCCAGGCAGTTATTACTTGTTGTAACCCGGTCTCCGACCTGAAATTGTCGTTTGCGGCGATGTGAAGAGCCCGTTTCCGATTCACGATTTCTCGCAAACATTATATAACACCCACCCTTTTCAAGCTTACTCTAACTTTTATGTAATAGTAACATACACTATCCGGAAAATCTATAGTTAATTTAGAACATTCACACTTCATGTCCACTTGTTCTAGGATTTTACAATTATTCCGGAATTCCATTTCTTCGCAATCAATAATAGTTATTATATCACCTTAACAACCAAAATGATTTTTAAAACTATAACAGTTTTTTAGGGGACCGTACCATGGAGACCGAGTAATTAAAGCCTAGCGCACTAGGCTTTAATTACTCAATACATTTGTAAATAACGATCCAATTCCCACTGGGTAACTGTGACTCGGAAACTATCCCATTCCTCTGTTTTGGCCTCGACAAAGCGATGATAAATATGATTTCCTAATGCCTCGCGAATAACTTGAGCTTTGCCAAGTTCATCCAATGCCTCTTTCAAATTGCTTGGCAAAGATGCTATTCCTAATTTTTCACGTTCTTTGCTATTCATAGCGTATATATTTAGATCGACAGCAGGAGGCGGAGTGAGTTTGTTAATAATTCCGTCTAAGCCAGCTTTAAGCTGAACAGCAATAGCCAGATATGGATTACAAGCTGGATCCGGACTACGTAGTTCAATGCGAGTTGAAGCACCTCTTTTCGCAGGTATGCGAATAAGAGGACTTCTATTTCGCCCAGACCACGCAATATAACAAGGGGCTTCATAACCTGGCACCAATCGTTTATAGGAATTAACAGTCGGATTAGTAATCGCTGTAAAAGAAGTGGCGTGTTTCATGAGGCCTGCAATATACTGATAAGCGATTTCAGAAAGCTCCATAGGGTCGTTCGGATCATAAAATGCGTTTTTACCATCTTTAAAAAGAGATTGATTGCTGTGCATACCTGAACCGTTGATCCCAAAAATGGGCTTCGGCATAAATGTAGCATGTAAGCCATGATGCTGTGCTATCATGCGAACAACAAATCGAAACGTAGCTATTTTATCGGCGATATCCAGAGCATCAGAATATTTAAAATCAATTTCATGTTGTCCCGGTGCCACTTCGTGATGTGAAGCTTCAATCTCGAAACCCATTTGTTCCAGGGTTAACACCATGTCACGTCGGGCATTCTCCCCTAGATCAATAGGCGTTAAATCAAAATAGCCAGCCTTATCATGTGTAATCGTTGTAGAGCGTCCTTCGGGGTCTGTGTGGAAAAGAAAGAACTCTAATTCAGGCCCAACGTTTAAAGTGTACCCCATATCAGAGGCTTCCGTTAAAACTCTTTTTAACGCACTCCGCGGACACCCCTCAAAAGAGGTACCGTCAGGGTTATATACATCACAAATGAGTCGAGCGACCCCCCCTTCTTTGGGACGCCAAGGCAAAACTACGAAAGTATTAGGATCGGGCCTTAAATACATATCTGATTCTTCAATACGTGCAAATCCTTCAATTGAAGAGCCATCAAACATAAGTTCCCCTTCTAAGGCCTTTCCCAATTGTTCTATTGTAATAGTTACGTTCTTGAGAATCCCAAAAATATCCGTAAACTGTAACCGAATGAATTTTACACCCTTATCATGAGCTTCCCGTAAGACGTCGTCTTTAGTCATCATATTGTATCTCTCCCGTATCAGCATTGTATCTCTTCTGTTGATTCTTCAAAAAAAATCCATGCTTCGCCCTAACAGCTCCGCATGGACAACGTTGTCCTAATCGTTATGAAAATAGTATATCCATTTTCAGTCAAATTAGCAATGGTTCTTGAACTATACCTTAATACTCAATTCCTAGACGTGCAGAGATTCCCTTTTCGTAAGGATGTTTTTTCAAGACCATTTCAGTAACTAAATCTGCTTTCTCGATCAATGATTCAGAAGCATTACGACCAGTTAAAACCAATTCAACGTGGGGCGGCTTTTTATCAAGTAATTCTAGCACTAAGTTTTCGGGAATTAGCTCAAACCAAATTGCATTGACGATTTCGTCTAAAATAACAATATCCCAATCTCCCGAAAGAATAATTTCCTGTGCCCTCGTAAAGGCCTTACGTGCTTCTGTAATATGCTCCTCTTTGAGTTCGCCCTTGCGAACCCAGCCCTGCCCGCCAAAGTGTTCTAATTGACATTCGGGCTGTAAGCGTTTTAGACCTTCCAGTTCTCCGTATTCATTCCCACCTTTCATAAACTGTATAATATAAACCCGAAAGCCGTGACCTACTGCACGTATTGCCAAACCAAATGCAGCGGTTGTTTTTCCTTTACAATCCCCAGTATATATTTGTACCAAGCCCTGCGAAATATTTGACATCATTACACCTTCCGTATCCATTTTTCGAGTTGTGGATGTGTATAAACAACATTCGTGGAATTTAAGATTTCCGGAAATCTCTCGATAGTTTGGCGATTGAAGGAAATAGAAAAAAACAACTTTATGGACGATTTTTCATCCGTGGCTCTTAATTCGACTTTATCGGGATAAAGATAATAGGAATAATTCCCATCGCGCCACGAAATTTCAACTTCCCCAAGTTTTAAACGTATTATACCGAATTCCTCAACCTTGACGGATTCTACTCCTGTAAACGGTAGCCTTAGATATTCCGCTTCTAATCCAACCTGTCCAACTTTGAACTGAGATTCCAACAGTTGTTCTACTATGAGTCGAGCAGGAATAGAAATCTCTTCGAAAACTCGACGTTCGCTTACTAACTCATCTAGGAGCTGCTCAAGCTTTTGGACATGGATCGAACGAATTTTTTGAGCCTTCTTTAGGAGATTTTCATAATTATGATATATGTCTTCCAAACATTCAAGGATTATCGCATCTTCTTCTCGCATGTTGGCTTATCCACCTCCTCACCCTTTAAACTCCATATAAGGGTGTCTTTATAAGGCTATTCTATCTGAAAGCAACTTAATTATAAAGTCTATATTTCAAAATATTTAATTTTTTTATTTTTTCTACGAAGTCGTTTTGAAACCCGCTGAACCCTTTTTTCAATCCAATCTGTAGTTATTTCAGCCTTCCGCCCCATAGCTAATGCCTTCCAATAGCATTCTAAGGCATCCCTGAAATTCTGCCTTTTCTCAAAAACTTCTGCCAAACGTATCAAAGCATCAAGTCCGGGCTCCTTTTCTGGTTTCATATTACTAAATGATTGATCCGATGATTGTAATGAGCCTTCCTTTCGCTCTTTGATTTCTTTAATAACGGATAATGATTCAAAAACTTCGCCAATTCTCAATTCATCATCAATGGCCTCAAAAAGGCTTAAAGCTTTCAAATAGTACAGTTCGGCCTCAACTAAATCCATGGAAATAAGTAATAAACCTGCAAGACTTTGATAGCGTAAAGCAAGGTTCACATCCTGCTCTGGGTAACATTCTATAGATAACTCAAGGTAGTGTTTCGCTTCCTGATAGTTTTCTAATAATTGATCAATTTTACTCAAAAAAAAGCAGCTTTCACTAATAGCATACTGATCGTCAAAATCTAAACATAGGGCAACTGCCCTTTGTTGACATTCAAACGCTAAATGCATTTTATTTTGATCGAAGTAAACTAAGGCTAGATATTGGAGCGTATTTGACAGAGCTATCATATCAGCGATATAGGCAAAAAGCTGGCATGCATGCTTTAAACTTCTCACTGCTTCTTCTTTTTCTCCTTGTCTAAAGGCCAATTCTCCTAAAAGAACATCTAATTCTCCTTCGCCTTTTGGAAACCTGTTTAAACGGCAAATATTTCGTGCCTGTGTGAATGCTTTCTGTGCCTTATCACCCTCTTCCATGCTAGCATAAACTTGGCCCAAATCTGCATACAGCATTCCAAGCCTTAGCGGTGGAGATGCGCTCGGATAAACCGATATTGCATGTTCGTATTCTCTAATAGCCTCCTTAAGCATTCCCTTTTTAACCGAAACACTCGCTAGGCCAGCCCACGCTTCCGCCATCCCTTTTCGATTCTTGAGATCAATACAAATACGCAAGGCTTCATTAAAACCCTCTTCTGCTAAATCTAACTTTTCTAAGCGAACTCTCACAGTCGCTAATAGTCTCAACGTAAATGCAATTATTACAGGGACAGTTAATTGATGCGCCAATTGGAGACCTTGCGAGTAACAATTTTCTGCCTCAAGGTAATCCTCTTCACCAAGACACTTTGTACCATCCTCCATTAAGTTACGCCAAACGGATAATTCACTATCGTACATATTATCGCCTCCGTATGTCTGCTCCATAATATGCACGAGATAATTTATTGGGGATATCGAAAGTGTAAGTTTGTGATTACAATTAGCAAGACCAATACCTTTACTTTTTTTAAGGGACAAAGAACTTTTAGGATGAACTAGCTTGTAACCTAGACATAAAAGTCGAAATATGATAATCTTATCCAAAGAGAGGGGGTGTTTTGACCTTGAATACTTATCGTCCTACTCAATACCCCAATTATTGGATGGTTGTACTTAAGTTTCTTATACTCATTCTTGGTCTCTATCTCTCTGCTGTGGTCCTAAGTAAAGTATTCACGTGGGTATTTGCCATTGCCTTTTTTTTAATCCGTTTGATTGTTCTTGTAGGTGTATCTTTTTTAGTCCTCCATTTTTTCCTTAAACTATTATTCAGGATAGATCTTTTGCAGATTGTTATCGGCAAACGTTTCTCACGACGATAGTTTTATAGATTTTTTCCGCTCTGCCTAATCCCAAATTTTAATAACGAACTTTGTGAAAAACGCCATGAATTGGCGTTTTTTGTATTTATCATATCAAGCAATTTGATGAATATCCTTTACTCAAGGAGGAATGCCAAATGCGAATTGTAATTTTCAAACGTCCATCATGGCGTAATATCATCCTTTGGGGAATCCTATTATTCGTCTTATTTGCTTACCGAGAAAATGTTACATCAGTTTTTTCTGGAAAATTGAAACCCATTTACTCCGCCACAGTTGACACACAAGCTATTGGACTAACCTTTGATATCAGTTGGGGAGAAAAAACAGCAGAGCCGATACTCGATATTCTGAAAAAGGAAGGAATTCATGCCACATTCTTCCTATCGAGTCCTTGGGCCGACAAACATCAGGCAATTGTGCAGCGGATGGTGGCCGAAGGCCACGAAATCGGATCGCACGGTAATCGTCATATAGATCTTAACACCCTAGGTGAAAATGAAATAGAACATGAAATTATCTCCGCGCAACAAGTACTGGAACGGATATCAGGTCAGAACGTTCGATTAATCCGAGCACCAAACGGAGCCTATAACAATAGAGTAATAGCCACAGCCAATAAGCTTGGATACCGTGTAATCCAGTGGAGTGTAGATTCTCTTGATTGGAAACGACCTGGCCCAAGTGCCGTCATCAATAATGTAATGAATGGAATACGCTCAGGAAATGGGGCTAAAGCAGGAGATATTATTTTATTTCATGCCTCTGATTCCGCTCCGGATACGATTCAAGCTCTGCCTACGGTAATTCAACGACTCAAAAGCAAGGGTCATACCCTTCTGCCAGTTGGCCAGTTACTTTCTCAAGCAAACAGCACTTGGCCACCGGAAAGTAATTTAAAGAAAGAACCATCTACAAATACAAAGCCTTAATCATTAACTGTATTCATAGATTGGTTGCAACAGATTGTAAGGCTTTTTCAGCCTTTAACCGCTCAACAACCTGCTCTAATGCTTTTTGTGCATCTGCTTCTAACACATCGTCAAGTCCACTTTTTAACGCGAATTCAAGTTGAGTTTTCCCTTCCGACAATTGACCTTTATGCAATGCTTGTA
>JAUZPJ010000070.1 GCA_030706025.1 Bacillota bacterium
AGAATTTCAGGTTTCCATTGATACCATCCGCAGAGACCTTACAACGATGGAAGAGAACGGTCTTTTAAAAAGAACACACGGAGGGGCCGTTCCCTTATCTAAGGTCAGAAGATTTCCGATGGATGATCGTATTAGGTATAGTGAGGGAACAGAGCATCAAAACGCAGTGGCTAAGCTTGCTATATCATTGATAGAGCAAGGTGACACTATATTTATTGGTGGGGCCAGTATCCACTATATTTTACTGAAATATCTACCAGTTGATCGGAACTATACAGTAATCACAAATTCAATGATTATTGCTGGAAAACTCCAACATCAAAGTAATATTGAAACGTATATAGTATGTGGAAAAGTTAAAAATGAAGAAGGAATCGTCGATCCTTTGGCGACTGAGTTTATGAGAACCTTACGATTAGATACGGCTTTTTTGACTGGTGGAGGAATTTCTGCTAAACATGGACTGAGCAGTTCAACTCCGGAAGGAGCAATTTTTCAAAGAACCGTAGCAGAAGTTTCACGTCAAACGATATGCCTTGCTAATTTTGACAAGGTTGGGACAGAATTCTTTTCAAAAACGATTGATTTAAAGGATTTGGATATTCTTATTACTGATTGGGAGGCACCAGATGAGGAAATCGAGGAAATCAAGCGGTTAGGTGTTAAAGTCTTAATCGCAAAAGAAAACGAAACATCAAATTATGGAGGCGTTTAATCATGCATAAAAAAATACCCTTTTCACCACCTGATATAACTGAAGAAGAAATTGCTGCCGTTTCAGAAGTTCTAAGGTCTGGATGGATTACAACAGGTCCAAATACTGCTTTATTCGAACAAGAATTAGCAGATTACTGTGGTACTAAGTATGCCGTTGCCTTAAATAGTGCTACGGCAGGTATGGAGTTGATTTTAAAGTGTTTAGGTATCAGTAGAGAAGATGAAGTGATCACAACACCTTTCACCTATGCCGCGACCTCAAATGTACTTGTTCATCGAGGAATAATGCCAACATTTGTCGATGTTAAGAAAGATAGCTTTCTAATCGATCCAGAAAAGATTTATGAGGCAATCACGCCGAAAACAAAAGCAATTATGACGGTTGACATAGCGGGAGTACCTGTTAACTACGATGCCATAAGGAAGGTCTTAAAGGTAAAAAATCGTGAAGATATTACTCTGATTTCCGATTCCGCACATTCCTTTGGAGCATCTTATAGGGGGCAGAAGGTTGGAGGTCAAATGGATTTCCATGTTTTTTCCTTTCATGCAGTTAAGAACTTTACAACGGCAGAAGGGGGAGCAATTACTTATAATGACAATGGTTTTCATGGGAAAGAAGATTTATATAAGGAATTTAAATATACTTCCTTACAGGGACAAAATAAGGATGCTTTGGCAAAAACGCAAGCGGGAGCTTGGAAATACGATATTTTAACAGATGGATTCAAATGTAATATGACCGATATTATGGCGGCAATAGGGCGTGTTCAACTTCGGCGATATGAAGAAATGCTGAGAAAAAGGGCAGAACTCCACGGGATTTATAGCAAAATACTTGGCACAAAAGAATGGGCCATTCTACCTTTTGAAAAGAACGATGAAATAGAAACAAACTATCATTTATATACACTAAGACTGAAGGATTTTAGTGAGGAACAAAGGGATCGCGTAATACAAATGTTGGGTAAAAAAGACATTGCCACAAATGTTCATTTTATGCCATTACCCATGTTCACGCTCTATAGGAACCTCGGTTATAGAGTTGAAGACTATCCAAATGCACATGCGCAGTATGTCAATGAAATTACACTGCCGCTTTATTCGAAGCTGTCCGTGGACGAGGCGGAATATGTAGGACAAGAGCTTATCGAGTGTGTTGAAAAGATTTAGTGGGATTTTAGTTAAAAGATATGTCCGTTATTTTTTTAAAAGGCGACGGTAATAGTGTACCGTTCGCCTTTTTCTTAATATATTACTGTGCGATAGTCAGTCGCACCTGTCCCCGCAGAAGCAGGGGCAAACTTATGTGCAAAGAGCAGCGGTTACGATGCAGTTTAAAAATGTGCCTAGAGTTTGGACGTCTAAGAGTTCTTGAAGCGAAAAGTCCTCCCTTGGGAGTGCTGCACGAACCAAGATGCTAATCAAGACTTGCCCGTTGACATTATAATATGTTAGCCAACTATATGTTGGAGAAACTAAGACTTACAAATATTTTCCTCGTTAAAAGGATATTAATGGTATACGTGGAATAATATGAATGAACATAATATGTGTGCGTGACAGATGTGTTAAGAAAAGGAGAGTGAGATTAACTTGATGGCTAATGGCCTGACGATAACCATTTTGGTTATATGAATTACCTATTTAGTGAAAGGAGAATTATTTTATGGATCACGATCAATTTGAGCAGTTGGGTGATAAATTGAGAGAAGTCGGTCACCTAAGAAGGGAGTTAGCTGAAAAGGTTTTTGAACAAGTTCGTCTGTGTGATGACAGGGCATCAAGAAATCTCTTAATGCAGTTAAGCCAAGTTTCGGATGAAGCCATAACCATAATATCCAAGCAAAAAGAAATTCTGGATAACAAGGTAAAGAACCTCGCCAATTATTAAACAAACCGATAACCTATCCAATAAAGCCCGAATACATTTTCCGTTGTCGTTTAACAACCAATATTAATACCCTCCCTTTTCTGTTTTAACGAAGGGAGGGTGTTCATCATTTTGGTCCCTTCCATGATAAAAAAAGGCCAGGTCCCAGTTTTATTAGCAGGGGATAAAACCACATTCCTCTAGAATTGAAGAACCCTCCGGTCCAGTGAGAAGATCGACAAATGATTGAGCCAGTTCAGGATATTGGCTTTGCTTAGATAAACCAATGGCAAATTCAATAGGGTTACCATGAATGATGACATTTTTTCCTGGAATCTTACTTTCTACGGTTACCGAAGCCCGGTCATAAAAATCGGCATAAGCAGGGTTAGAAAGGTTAATTCTCGACGGTAGGGCTATATATGGAAGACCTAATTGTTGAGCTTCCGAGGAATAAAGAAAAGCATAATCAACGTTCCCTGTAAATACAGCACTGGAAAGGTCTAATGATTTAGGATAAATAGAATTACAGGCGGCTTCCAGTGCTGAGGATAAACCTGGTCGGTTATAAAATTGTTCAGCCAATTGCCAAACCATGAGTGTTCTATAGCCGCAGGGATCAAGGTGATGATCGGAACGGGCGAAACTAACCTGAGGCTTAAGTAAGTTATCAATCCAATTCTCTTTGGTTATCTCCTTACTTTCCCTTGAGAGCAGACCGTAACCGATAACAATTTGATCAGCAGCAAAAACAAAGTAGTCTTTTACGACATCAGGTACCAGCAGCTCCGCAAATAGTGCTTGGTCAGCAAGAGCAATAATGTCATAGTTTTCTCCAGATAATAACCGTTTGGCACCTTCCCTTGAACCAACTCCCTTCATCTCAATGTTAAGACCCGGATTTTGTATAGAAAAGCGTTCAACACAATTTTCCATAACCCGTTGTAAAGCGCCGGCGTGGATAATTCTAAGAGACTTAGTTGACGCTGTCATATTAATTCACCCCATCTTCATTTCCTGACAAAGATTCTTCAAGTTGGAAATAGGCTTGCAAGAATTTTTCTAACAGTGCTCTTTGTTGAACAATGTATTGAGCCCATAACTTTAAAGACGATTCTCCTTGGGGTGTCAATTTATAAAGTCGCCTTCCAGGGCCTGACTCGCCGACTTCCCAATGGGATTTGATTAACCCATCCTTATCCATACGTCTTAGATTTCGATAAACGGTTGCAGCGTCCGCTTCGCCGCTTTTAAAATCGGCTTCATTTAGACGTTGGATTAATTCATACCCATGAGAAGGTCTTTGTCCTAATAGGAGAAGTAATTCGGCTTGGATTGAACGCTCAATGGCAATTGTTGATTCGGATTCACTTATTTTATCTTCATCCATATGTATTCACCTCAACTACTATCACAATGCAAATAGGTTTATGTATTTTTTCTACAACTTATTATAATAACCTTCTTTTTACAGAAAGAATAATTATCCAGTTAAGTCCAACAGCCTACACTTCAACTAAACACCAAAATCGCTTGTAAATAAAGCAATCAACACTTGGCAGTATGGTGTGGATTGCTTTTTGATTTGAGAATTCTTTCTAGTTTGTTAGAAAACTGGGTAACCTCTATATTAGGTTATAAATTTCGGAAAAAGGGATTGACTGTGCATTCTGAAAACGCTAAAATCTAAGTATTAAATGTAACCGTTTACATGAAAAACAACTACATTATCGTTTTGGGAAATGGCTTTTAATATGTGCGTTAAAAAGATTGGAAATTAAAGATTATTAAGAAACAAAAGGTAACAGGGATGTAACCGATTACAAGAAACGGATAGAGGGTGTAGTCTATTGGCGACGATTAAAGATGTTGCCCGTTTAGCTGGGGTATCTGTTGCTACAGTCTCCCGGGTGATTAATAAAACGGACTTTGTGAATCCCGAGACCGCAGGACAAGTACTGAAAGCGATTGAACAACTTCAATACGAGCCAAATGCTGTAGCTCGGGGTTTAGCCGGCAAGAAAATGGGAATCATAGCTTTGATCTTGCCGGATATATTAAATCCGTTTTTCCCTGCGTTGGCCCGCGGGGTTGAAGATGTGGCCCATAAGAAAGGCCTGACGGTTATCTTAGGCAACTCGGATGATCTGGGCTTAAAAGAAAGTTCTTATATTAAAGTTCTTAAGAAAAAGTATGTGGATGGTTTCATCATCGCTTCGAATACGATTCGTGAAGAGGATGTCGAAGCGTTGAGAAAAGAACGAATCCCGATTGTATTATTAGATAGAGGTCTAAATACTGCATCCTGTGCAGTTATACGCTCAAATAACCGGGAAGGGGCGAAAATTGGCGTTCAACACCTAATAGAGCAGGGCTGTCAGAGAATAGCTCATATTTACGGGCCACAGGAATTTATCACGGCTCGAGAGCGCTTGCTCGGATATGAGGAAATCGCCAAAGGATTAAGCGGGTATTCGCCCAGTTTGATGGTCTCTGGAAACTTCGATATCGAGGGTGGCCGGAAAGCCGTGGAACAACTTTTAACTCGTCATCCTGATGTCGATGGCATTTTTGCCGGAAATGATCTCATGGGAGTAGGAGCTCTTAAAGCTTTGCATGAACGTGGAATTCGGGTCCCAGAAGAGGTCAAAGTCTGCGGATTCGATGGGATTGGCTTAACAGAGATTACCGAACCGGAATTGACGACTGTTGCCCAGCCGATTTATGAGATGGGAAAATTGGCTGCTCGGATTTTGTTAGACGAAATCGAGAGTGGGATCCGAGAGAATTCTATCATTGAATTGGACGTCACGTTAATTCCCAGAAAATCAACTCAATAGGAGGAGACCTTAATGGACTTGCGGCCCAAGATCATCGTCATAGGTAGTTTAAACATGGATTTAGTCGTCAAGGCCGTGCGTGCTCCTGGACGTGGGGAAACGGTAATGGGGCAAGAAATTCATTTTATTCCCGGTGGCAAAGGCGCTAACCAAGCAGTTGGCTTAGCCCGTTTAGGTGCTGAGACCACAATGATCGGAGCGGTTGGCTCAGATGCTTTTGGAGAAGAACTTAAGCTTGCTCTGCAAAAGGATGGAATAAATACTTCGAACGTTAAAGTGCTCGCTTCAGAAGCCACAGGTGTTGCCTCGATTCTCCTAGCTGAAGGGGATAATAGTATCGTGGTGGTTCCAGGTGCGAATGCTCAGTGTTTACCTGAGGATTTGGATCGATGTGAGGATATAATCACTGAAGCGGATCTTGTCCTCTTGCAATTAGAGATTCCGTTAATGACTGTGGAGTATGCGGTCAAACTGGCTAGAAAACATGGGAAGGCTGTTATGCTTAACCCTGCCCCAGCCCAAAGTCTTTCTGAGGATCTAATCAGTAAGGTGGATTATTTAACCCCCAATCGTTCTGAACTAGCCTTGATCACAGGGACGGCCGAAGAGTCATCCATTTCTCAAGGAATTAGGCGATTATTGGATCTTGGGGTTTCGTGTTGTGTTACGACTCTAGGAGCTGAGGGAGCTGCTTTCAGAGAAAAAGGCGGTAACTTGGTTAACGTTTCGGGCCATAGGGTCTCCGTGGTAGATACAACTGGAGCGGGAGATGCCTTTAATGCTGGCTTGGCTTTTGCTCTAGCCCAGAAGAAATCTATCCAAGAAGCCGTGGAATTTGCAGTTCAGGTTTCGGCTCTTGCCGTAACAAAATTTGGAGCTCAGGGCGGAATGCCAACATTGGCCGAGGTAGAAGAGCATTTTGGAGGGGCGAAAAATAAATGAAGAAGATTGGCATCTTAAACAGTGAAATTTCCCGCGTGGTTAGTGAGCTTGGGCATATGGATACCATCGTGATAGCGGATGCAGGCTTACCGATTCCTCCTCATGTTAAAAGAATTGATTTAGTTTTAAAACAAGGAGTCCCGTCGTTCATTGAGACGGTTGAGACTGTACTTCAGGAAATGTGTGTGCAAAATGCTTATGTGGCTCAAGAAATGGGATCGTCGAGCGCTGCCAAAAAGGAAGAACTGATCGCAGTTTTACCCAATGTTCAAATTAAGGTCATCACGCATGAAGAGTTGAAGGCCTTAACTCATCAGGCTAAGGCTGTTATCCGCACGGGCGAGTTTACTCCCTATGCCAATGTCGTGCTTGAGGCGGGCGTAATCTTCTAAAAATCAAAGGAGGGATTCAGGTATGACGGATCTCTTGAAAATGGAGGGCATCAATAAGAGCTTCAGTGGAGTCAAGGTGTTAGAAAATGTTCAATTTTCGCTCCGCCAAGGGGAAGTACATGCCTTGATGGGAGAGAATGGAGCGGGTAAATCAACTCTGATGAAAATCCTTTCTGGAATTTATAGTAAGGATGCCGGCTCTATTCAGATTCATGGAACAGAATCCATGGTTTCTTCGCCTAAAACTGCTCAAGCTATGGGAGTAGCGATTATCCATCAAGAACTTAACATGATCCCCGACCTATCCATCCTAGAAAATATGTTTTTAGGGCGTGAGTTTAAATGGGGCCGGACGGGATTTGTAAACTGGCCACGAATGCGCTCAGAAGCGAAGAACTATTTAGAGCAACTTGGGATGGATTTGAACCCAGAAATTCGAGTGGGTGAACTTTCGATTGGACAGCAGCAAATGGTGGAAATTGCTAAAGCACTTTCCATGCACGCGAATATTTTAGTTCTTGACGAGCCGACGGCGGCTTTGACCAAACGAGAAATCGAAAAACTCTTCCAGCTCATTGCAACGTTGAAAACCCAAGGGGTGGGAATGATCTACATCTCTCATCGTATGGAGGAGATCTTTCAGATCAGTGATCGGATCACAGTGTTGCGGGATGGCCGTTATATAGGTACTCGGGATACAAACGTCACTTCAATGGATGAGTTAGTGCAGATGATGGTTGGCAGGGAAATCAAAGAACGTTTCCCTAAGGTAAAAACGGAGATCGGGGAAGAGCGTCTGCGTGTAGAAGGGCTAGCCCAAGAAGGAAAACTCTATGATATCAACTTGAGTGTGCGGACGGGAGAAATCCTGGGGATTGCAGGTTTAATGGGAGCCGGTCGGTCAGAATTGGCCAAAGCTCTATTTGGCGTAGGGAAGTACCAAGGGAAGATTTTCGTGAATGGCCAATCTGTAACGATAAAAAACCCTAAAGATGCTATTAAGGCGGGTCTAGCGTTGATTACAGAGGATCGGAAAGGGGAAGGTCTTGTCTCTGATCTCTCAGTTCGAGAAAACTTAGCGTTGCCAAATTTACGCTCACTATCGCGTTTGGGATTTATTAGCCATCGGCTGGAACAGGATTTTGTGGGAGATAGTATTCAAAAGCTAAAAGTCAAAGTTTATAATCCTGGGCAATGGGTTAGTTCCTTAAGTGGAGGAAATCAGCAGAAAGTCGTGATTGGGAAGTGGCTGGCGACTCAGCCTAAGGTTTTAATTCTAGATGAACCGACACGGGGTGTGGACATTGGGGCGAAACGAGAAATCTATGACTTGATGAATCAACTCGTACAAAAAGGGGTTGCTATTATCATGATTTCTTCAGAACTTCCAGAGGTTCTCGGGATGAGTGATCGAGTATTGGTCATGCATGAAGGAAGAATCACTGGGGAATTCTCACAAGAAAATGCAACACAGGAAACGATTATGATGGCTGCTACAGGAGGGAAAAGTCATGGGTAAAGTCCGTGAAAAAAGTGGGATTCTTCAGCGCATGGGACCCCTTGTGGGTTTGATCCTTATCGTCTTCATCTTATCAGTGATCAATTCGGATTTTCTGACCGTAGGCAATATTTTTAACGTCCTGCGGCAAGTTTCGATTAATGCCTTAATTGCCTTTGGGATGACGTTTGTCATTTTGACAGGGGGGATTGACCTGTCTGTCGGTTCCATTATTGCCCTTTCGAGTGCCTTTGCTGCAGGCATGATGGCCGCAGGAACGAACTCGTGGCTCGCGATTGGTGTAGGAGTGTTATCTGGGACTTTAATGGGTACCCTGAATGGGGTCGTCATTGCTCGAGGAAAGGTTGCACCGTTTATCGCTACTCTGGCGACCATGACCATATTTCGGGGTTTAACGTTGGTTTACACTCAAGGAAAACCAATTACTGGACTTCCAGACACGTTTGGAATGATCGGACGTGGGTATCTCTTCCAAATCCCGATGCCTGTGATATGGATGCTCATAGCCTTTGGGGCACTCTACGTAATTTTGAAATTCACATCCTTTGGTCGTCATGTTTTCGCCTTAGGTGGAAACGAGGAAGCAACCCGACTTTCCGGTATCAATACAAATCGAGTCAAAGTTTTTGTTTATAGTATCAGCGGTATGCTGGCTTCGTTAAGCGGAATTATCCTGACTTCACGCTTGAATTCCGCTCAACCAACAGCAGGAACGTCCTATGAACTTGATGCAATTGCGGCCGTAGTATTAGGAGGAACAAGTCTTTCTGGAGGTAAAGGTTGGATTGCAGGAACTTTAGTTGGGGCCATGATCATTGGGATTCTAGATAACGGTTTAAATCTCATGAATGTTTCATCCTTTTACCAACAAGTTGTCAAAGGTGGAGTTATTTTGGTGGCGGTTCTGTTGGATCGGTCGAAGGGAAAGTAATCAATCCCTGAGTAAAAAGGGTAAATTTGATGTACACCAGCTGAATGGAATGATGGTTTCTTCAGTTGTGGACATATAGGTTCTCTAAGAGGGGAGGATGCGATGGCTTCAGTAACGATTGTATACTCATAAGTTTGCTGGTGCTCATCAAAATAATACTTGGTGGCTCGTGCCACCCTATAAGGAAGGAAGAGAAAGAATGAAACGAAAACATAGTGTATGGATGATGATCCTCGTAGTTCTCATGGCGGTTAGTCTCATTGGTTGCGGAACGACCCAATCTAATTTAGAAAACAAAGACACTGCTAAACCTGCGGCTAAAGTAACGATTGGCTTTTCGATCTCAACTTTGAATAATCCCTTCTTTGTATCACTCAAAGAAGGAGCGGATAAAGCTGCTAAAGCAGCTGGGGCCGATCTGTTAGTTGTAGATGCTGGTGATAATACAGCCAAACAAATCAGCGATATTGAAGATTTGATTCAGAAAAAAGTTAGTGTAATTCTCATTAACCCAACAGATAGTGCAGCGGTTGTTTCAGCTGTGGAATCCGCTAATAAAGCCAATATTCCAGTCATTACGGTTGACCGTGCTTCCAATGGAGGTAAAGTGGTTTCTCATATCGCGTCTGATAACGTAAAAGGCGGCAGCATGGCTGCTGAATATATTATGAAAACCTTGGGTAACAAAGGGAACATTGTTGAGTTGCAAGGGATTGCAGGAACGTCTGCAGCACGTGATCGGGGTCAAGGTTTCCATAATGTTGTAGATGGCAAAGATGGAGTGAAAGTTGTTGCTTCACAGCCGGCTGATTTTGATCGTGCTAAAGGATTAAAGGTTATGGAAAACATCCTTCAAGGAAATAAGGACATTCAAGCAGTGTTTGCACACAACGATGAAATGGCTTTAGGAGCTCTTAGTGCCATTCAAGCAGCTGGCAAAAGCAACATCATGGTGGTTGGTTTCGACGCAACAGATGACGCAGTTAAAGCCGTTAAAGATGGAAAAATGGCAGCTACTGTCGCTCAAAAACCCGATCTAATTG
Organism: Bacillota bacterium; assembly: GCA_030706025.1. Classification (GTDB taxonomy): domain Bacteria; phylum Bacillota; class Desulfitobacteriia; order Desulfitobacteriales; family Desulfitobacteriaceae; genus Desulfosporosinus. Next base: position 10,258 of record JAUZPJ010000070.1, read on the forward strand.
GTAAAACAGCCCTTGAGACCGCTCTCAAAGTGGCTAAAGGTGAGAAAGTTGAAGCAAGTATCCCTGTTGAGTTAG
>JAUZPJ010000071.1 GCA_030706025.1 Bacillota bacterium
ATTGCACCCGCTGCCAACAGCTGTTGGCTCCGATCATAATTATTCTTTGCATTCAGATAATTCGTTTTAGCGTCGTCCAACGAAGCTTGATCTGAAGCAATCTGTTCCGGTCGTGTTCCCGCCTGCATATTCACTAAATTCGCCTCGGCGGTATTAACCACCGCTTGCGCTTGGGCAACTTGGTTTTCAATATCTGTGGTGTCCAACGCAAGAAGCGTGTCACCCTTTTTTACAGTAGAACCAACCGCAACGTTGATACTAGCCACTTTAGTTGGTAACGCAATTTTGGAAGTAATCGCAGCTTTTTCATCGGCGTCAATGACACCAGCCATTATAAAGACCGGATTACTCGCTTGAACATTTGAACTCGAACTAGGACTTGAATTTTTGTCTGTCTGAGCTTGGGTACTACAGCCTGTAAGTACGATAACCATTGCCAAAATAACTAGAACAACCCTCTTCATTACAATCCCCCTTATGTTTGCACTGCAACCGTTCGCATACGTACTTTGGTTGCCATGCTTAATAATTTAGCGTTATTTAGATAGCATGTCAATACCTAAGAATAATCACTTTTTTAGAGCTTATGGTTTGACGTCTCTTCATCCGTATTGGTAAATTAGAATCTTAGACCCCAATCAAACACACCAAAAGGACCCCTCTAAGAGGGGCCCTTTCGACCACAGGATTTCACATTGATAAAGACTACTTAACGTCGCCGTCTTAAAAACTCTGGAATGTCGACATCGACTTCTGCCGCCGCTACCGGTTTAATAACATTTTCCGGTTCCTTTACTTGAGCAACCCCAAAACCGGACCATTGCTGATCAAATCCGGTGGCGATGACGGTTACCCTTATTTCCTCCTTAAGAGTCTCATCAATTACCGCTCCAAAGATTATATTAGCCTCGGGGTCAGCGGCTTCTGCAATAATACCAGCAGCTTCGTTTACCTCAAAAAGGGTAAGGTTAGATCCACCCGTAATGTTGAGGAGTACACCTTTAGCCCCCTCAATCGACGTTTCCAATAATGGGCTGGAAATCGCTTTACGGGCCGCGTCTCCGGCTCGATTCTCTCCGGTCGCTAGACCAATTCCCATCAGAGCAGATCCTGTATTTGACATAATCGTCTTAACGTCGGCGAAATCCAAATTTATCAGGCCCGGTACCGCGATTAAATCTGAAATCCCTTGTACCCCTTGCCGGAGTACATCATCTGCAATACGGAATGCTTCATGAATCGTCGTATGCTTGTCCACAACTTGCAATAAACGGTCATTCGGTATCGTAATAAGTGTATCCACTTTACTCTTAAGCTCCGCAATTCCTTTTTCGGCTTGCATAGCTCGTTTACGACCTTCAAAGGTAAACGGGCGTGTTACAACTCCAACCGTCAGTGCCCCCATTTCCTTTGCAACTTCAGCTACGACTGGGGCCGCTCCTGTTCCAGTTCCCCCACCCATTCCTGCTGTGACGAAAACCATATCGGCGCCTTTTAACACTCTAGCAATTTCTTCACGGCTTTCTTCCGCTGCTTTAGACCCTATTTCAGGATTTGCACCCGCCCCTAGCCCCTTTGTTAACTTTATGCCTATTTGCACTTTCTGATCCGCATGGGAAAGTTGTAAGGCCTGGGAATCCGTATTTACCGTTACAAAATCAACACCCTGCAACCCAGCAGTTATCATCCGATTAACTGCGTTATTTCCACCACCACCGACTCCAATAACCTTAATCTCTGCACATTGATTTAATTCCGTATCAAATTCTAGCATTTAGGCTTTAACCCCCTCGCTTCATTCTGACCTGCATACTTCAAGGAAATTCAGTTTTTATTATTAACAATCAATTAACTGCCTTAACGCACTCTGTATTACTTGAAGTGCATTAGAAACTTGCCCTTAAACGTGTGAAAACGATACAAATGGATGAATTGCACACAACATTACAAATTCTATATGGTTATGCTTTTTACCTCTTTTTTATTACAAAAACTTTAAGAAAAATTTCCCAACTGCTTTATCTTACTTCTTCGATTACTTTTTTAAGAGATGACGCCGTATAGTTCCTAAATTCTGGAACAAGCGCACACCGAAAGCAACCACAGCTGCCAAATATAGATCAACTCCAATACGATCACCAACGTAGGCTAAAAAAGCCGCAAGGAGCATGTTACTAAAAAAACCTGTCAAAAACACTGTGCTATTGAAATGATCCTCCTGTGAGGATCGTATCCCACCTAAAACGGAATCCAAAGCAGCAAGAATCCCAACAGATAAGTATTTAGCATATTCAATCGGGACTGAGAATGGGCTGACATACCCTATCGCTAAACCTAAAATCAAGCCTAAAAGCGGCAACCACATAACCTTATCCTCCCTGAATCAGCGACCGATAACTGGTTTCGCTGCCGTAAAATCAATATAGCGTACCCCTTGTTGGAATGATTTATACTCTTTGTCGTTAATAAGTTGAAAGAGTGCGTTCAATTTATCCTTCCAACTCTCAGCTTGTCCTAATCGAACTTCTACCCCACTATCTAGAAATAACGTTATTTGTTGAACCGTATTTACGTGAACTTCTCCGATATGACCAACCAACCCCGGAGGAGCTTGTCCCAGCATGCTAAGCGCTTCAGTCATTGAAGGGTTACTTAAATTTTGGCCAGGTCCTACAGAATCGGCGATGTTAATTCCAGTAATCACCGGGTGGTCCGTTTTAGGCCAACTTTCCAAACGACGCAAGAAACTCCCCTGTTCATCCACCTCTATGACTCCTTTAGTTACTGCAACTAAGGCTACCGCACTTCGTTCTGTAACCTTAATAACAAGTGTCTGAGGAAGCTTACGCTGAAACTGAACGCTTTTAACAAGCGGATGCAATGAAATTTTGTTTTTAAGCGCTTCTTGATCAAATAGCAACAAGTTTTGTCCCTGAATCCCATTGGCTAATTTTAGGATCTGATTTTCTGGAATTATCTGAAGCCCCTGAACGGTTACTTGTTGGACCGCAAAAGCACCGGAACGGAAGAAAAGAGTCAAACCCATAGCAAGTAGACTTATCAAGATAACGACATAGAACAAGGACGTATTCATTTTCTTGGGTTGCATTTCACGTTTCCTCCTTATCCCCAAGTATAACGAATACAGTCCTATTCTGTCATGCCTTTTTCAAAGATTTCTCTTGACAAAATGCCCCATTATATATTTCTATATTCGGTACTAATCTCCCTTTTATTCAGGATCTAACTATTTCGCTACTACTTGCAATATAAGTTAAGGGTTCTCTTCACTCATTTGGAATCACACGTCGCACCTTTGCTCCTAGCCGACGATATTTCTCTTCTAAATCTTCGTAACCTCGATCAATATAATTAACCTTTTCCAGTACAGTTGCTTCCTCCGCCGCTAATGCGGCTAGGAATAGCGCCGCACCAGCCCTTAGGTCAGTAGCTTCGACGAAAGCTCCTTCGAGCGTTTCTACCCCACGAATGACCGCAGTTCTTCCTTCAACCGTTATTTGAGCTCCCATGCGACGCAACTCATCTACATGCTGAAAGCGATTTTCGAAGATCGTCTCAGTAATAATACTAGTCCCCTCTGCACACGAGAGCATAGCCATAAATTGAGGCTGCATATCCGTTGGAAATCCCGGGTATGGCATTGTCTTGATGTCAAATCCCTTTAGTCTTCCTCGTTGTTGCACACGAACCGAATCGTCCAAAAGCGTTATTTGCGCTCCTGTTTGACGCAATTTGGCAATAACGGGTTCAAGATGTTCAGGAACAACATTCTCGATCGTTACGTCTCCTTCAGTCATAACCGCTGCAATCATATGAGTACCAGCTTCAATTCGATCCGCTATAACGGTATGTTCAGCTGGATAAAGTGCATCTACCCCGTCAATTCTTAAAACATCCATTCCTGCTCCGCGGACTCTGGCTCCCATTTTGTTTAAGAAATTCTGCAAATCGACAATTTCAGGTTCACGTGCCGCATTGCGGATTAAGGTAGTCCCTTTCGCTAAAACGGCGGCCATCATGATATTTTCTGTCGCCCCTACGCTTGGAACATCCAGATACACATCAGCCCCCTGTAATTGATCTGCCCATGCTTCAATATACCCATGTTTTTCTTTAACCTTTACCCCAAGTTGTTGAAGCCCCTTAATGTGTTGATCCATAGGGCGTGAGCCAATGGCACACCCACCCGGTCTGGAAATCTTAACTCTCCCACGCCTAGCTAGTAACGGTCCTAAAATAAGATTAGAAGCGCGCATTTGCCGCATGAGACCCTCGTCGACATCCCAAGAATCTAATAATCCCGCATTAATAATTAACGCCTCATCTTGGCGCATAACCCCACAACCGAGATGTTCTAGTACCTCAATCATATGAGTGATATCCGCTAACGCCGGGATCTCGAGTAATGTAGATGTTCCTTCAGCCAATAAGGTAGCTGCAAGTAAGGGAAGGGAAGAATTCTTTGCCCCGCTTACCCTTATTGTTCCTTCTAGCCGTTGCTTTCCAGTGATAACATAACGATCCATCGTCATAATCCTGCCCCCTCTTCTAGCAAGAGTTAATCGTCTCTTTCCTTATTAGAAAACGTATCAATGCTCGGCCTCTTAGACAGATCTATGATTTTGCCTCGAGATACTCAACTTCAGTTTGTAAAGTTATCCCATATTTCGACTGAACATCATTCCTGATCCCCTCTACTAGAGCTAGAACATCTCTAGAACTGGCCTTGCCGAGATTGACAATAAAATTTGCGTGTTTATCCGAAACCTGAGCCTCTCCAATAGTTTTTCCTTTCCAACCCGCTGCTTCAATCAATCGACCTGCAGAATCACCCGGCGGATTCCTAAAAACACTCCCGGCATTTGGCTTTTCAAGTGGTTGATTGGCGATTCTTTTGACTAAATTCTCTTTCATATTCTTCAAAATTTGTTCACAATTACCCTGTGATAAAGCTAGCTTAGTTTCCAATACCCACGCATGACCTCGCAGCGAACACGACCGATACGCAAATTTCAGTTCAGCTCGTTCCAGCTTCCTTATCGTTCCATTGGGCCATAACACAGTAACATTCTGTATAAGAGGGGCCATTTCCCCTCCATGTGCACCGGCGTTCATGACAACTGCCCCACCGACGGATCCAGGGATTCCCCGAGCAAATTCCAGTCCACTCCACCCTCGTTCCCCTACTTCTTGGGCTAACCGAGCCAACGAGTATCCTGCTCCAACCTGAACCCTATAGTCTTCCCATTGAATCGAGCGCAGCGCCGTAGTTATCACTACGATCCCAGGAAGCCCTTCATCCGATATTAACAAATTAGAACCCCGACCAATCAACCAAAGCGGGATTTGCGCTTTTTGCGCACGTTGCCATACGGTCAACAAATCTTGTATAGTTGAGGGCCAAAATACAGCCTCAGCCGGACCACCGATCTTCCACGTGGTCAATTGATGCAGCGGATAATTTCTCTCCACTCGTCCCGCCATTCCATCCAAAATCATCGATGTTCCACCTCAAGTTATCCATACTTATTATCTTTATGTTCGTCCAAAGAGAGCTAAGTGCCGCTTTAATATCAAACCAAGAAACTCCTAGATCGATACACTTAGCAATGGTCTGACAAGCCAATAACTCTTCAATCGGTTCCGGCCATCTTGATAAATGACCAACAAATTTCAATCCCTCTGGCGCACGATAAAAATCAATTCCCGTTTCACGAACCACCCAAGTCGATTTTTCTTCGACTTGCTTCCCGTCTCTTCCTAAGGAACCCATCTCCGCAAGTCCCTCAAGCCAAAAATCGGGTAATAACCAATGGATACCTTGCCTTCTTTCGCATTGCCACTCTCCGTCGACTATCGGCCAAAGGAAGGATGGTTCAAACCCTGCTATCGTTAAAATGTGGCCTAATAAGGGGCGTCCTTCTATAAAAACCGTGGGTTCTGAAACCCGCAAAATTAGTTCATCCTCAAAAATACTATGTAGAAAGGATTGAATGGATTGCTGGTTTATGCCTTGCTCAACTGCTCTTTTTCGCCAGAAGTCATCTTCCGTTACCTCCGGCCAGAATACTAATTCCGTTACGGGTCCAGCTTCCTCAAACGTACAGTCTCTAGACTGATCAAACCATTGTTCCGATGATTCTTGAGGCAAATCCCCCATTGCTGGCTCGACCTCAGAAAACTCAAGCTGGAACTCTTTTAGGATAGCCCGAACTCCGTCTATCCCAACAGCCGCAGACGAAGCAACCAATTGTATTTTTCGCCTTGGCCACACCACGCTCACTCCCTTCCTATGCCTCTGCCATATGCTATGCATAGGATTAAAAAGGTGTGAACGAATTCGAAGCACGATGCTCGATGCCCGAAGCACGAGATTGGTTTCTGATTTCGAACCTCGTGCCTAGATTCAGTTTCGGGTTTCTGATTTCAAGCATCGAACCTCGCGCCTCGTGCCTCGCATCAGTGCCATGCTGTGGCCTCACAGAGAGCCACAATTTTATTTAAAGCCTGAGGTTGAGCTAATGCCTGAGCGGCGGCTCCCATTTCAGCGAGCAACTTTGGTTGAGAAATAAGCTCATTTATCTCTTTCCTCAAGCGTTCTCCATCTAACTCTGAATCCAGAATAATCCGTGCCGCACCCGCTTGAACAAGTGACCGAGCATTATGTTCTTGATGATTCTCGGCTGCGTAGGGATAGGGAATTAATAAACTTGGCGTACCTGCAACCATCAATTCAGCCAAGGAAGCTGCTCCAGCACGACCAATAAAGAGATCTGCGCAAGCCAAAGCCTCTGGCATATCCTTCAGATATTCCAAGATACGCCACTCAGGCCGTTTCCAAGATATCCGTCTCTTCTCAAACTCCTCGATAGTCTCCCCATACGTCATTTTTCCTGTTGCCCAAATCACCTGAATATTTGAGTGTTGGGTTAGATATTCTAAAACTGTCGTCATAGCCTGATTCAACGTACGTGCTCCTCTGCTCCCACCCGTCACCAGCAAAGTCGCGCGATCTGGACGCAATCCAAAATGCCTTGCTCCATTTTCACGGGAAACCTTTCCAATCTCAGGACGAACAGGGAGTCCAACAAGATCTAATTTTTTCTTAACTCCAAAATGTGCAATGCTCTCAGGGAAAGTCACCATCACACGCCGTACTACTCGAGCTAAAAGACGATTTGTAATTCCAGGCAACGCATTCTGCTCATGGAGCAACGTTGGTATATTAAAAAGAGAGGCTGTTAAAACAACTGGGCCCGAGACATATCCCCCGGTTCCAACCACAAGATCCGGATGAAACTCCCGCAAGATATTCTTTGTTTCCCAAAGGGCCTTAACACTTTTACCAATAACTTTTATCGTCTCGAGACTTAATTTGCGCGGAAGTCCTTTCCCCGAAATTCCAGCAAAGGCAATGCCTGCCTCGGGTACCAAACGCGCTTCCATTCCATCTCGGATCCCCACATAGAGTATCTGTGTCTCGGCATCGAGCGCCAATAATCCTTGGGCAATGGCCAAAGCTGGATAAATATGCCCACCAGTTCCGCCACCAGTTAAAATAACACGCACCTCAATACCCCTTCCTTACCTTACTTCCCGGGAAATATTCAGCAACACCCCAACGCCAATCATAGTAAAAACAAGCGAAGTGCCTCCATAACTAATGAACGGTAAGGTTATCCCGGTAACGGGCAATACCCCGCTTACAACCCCCATATTAATCATCGCCTGTATGGACACCATGCCTGTTAATCCCACTGCAAGAAAACCCATGAAAGCATCTGGAGCTCTCATAGCCACTCTAAAACCACGCCAGGCAAAGAGGAAAAACAGCATAATTACTAGTGAAGCTCCAATAAAACCAAGTTCTTCGCCAATCATGGCAAAGATAAAATCCGTATGGTTTTCAGGCAAATAAAGAAACTTTTGGCGACTATTTCCTAAACCTAAGCCAAATAAACCACCAGGTCCTAATGCCAAAAGCGCTTGAATCGTCTGATAACCGTTTCCCAAAGGATCAGCCCAAGGATCCAAAAAGGCAAAAATCCGCCGCATACGGTAGGGAGCAGCTGCAATCGCTGCAACCACCAGGCCGAGCCCCGTCCCTGCCAGACCTGCGATATGTTTTACCCTTGCCCCTGCGGCGATTAACATGAAAAATGTCGTTGCTGCGATGACCAACGTTGTCCCTAGATCCGGTTGGAGCATAATCAGTCCCGCAATTACCCCAAGCAAACCCAGAATGGGCAGTACCCCTCTGCGAAATGATTGGATTTTATGAGGGGTAAGCGCTAATACGTGAGACATCACCAACACCATAGAAAGCTTAATTACTTCGGAGGGCTGAATCGACAACGGCCCCAGACCTATCCAACGATCTGCCCCATTAACCCTTCGACCAATTCCGGGTATTTTAACGGCAACAAGCAAAGCAATCGCAATATACAACGCCGGTTTAACAAATCTGCGTAACACTCTGAGATCAACCAACATACACAAGATCATCGCCGCTAGTCCCAAAATAGTCCACAAAATCTCCATCTTGAGAAAGTGATAGGGATCGTCAAACTGGATGTATCCTCTTACAGCACTAGAGCTATAAACCATAACAAACCCTATCCCTAACAAAGCCAAGATCGCTCCCAGCAAGACCAAATCCGGTCGGTGAAGCCTGCGCATGTATAGTTCCCCCTTTATTGTTGAATGGGCTCCCTATAATGCCTACGCACTAACTCCTTAAACAATTCCCCTCTTTCTTCATAACTTTTAAACATATCCCAACTTGTACAAGCAGGGGACAATAAGACAACATCACCCGGCACAGCTTCAGCGATCGCTTTCTCTACCCCATCCTCAAAGCTTGCCGCTCTTATAATCGTCCGAACCCCTTCATCCCGGGCAGCCTGCTCCATTTCATCGGCTGCCTGCCCCAAGAGGACAAGGCTTTTGACCTTATTCCGAACTACTTTCATAAACTCATGAAAATCAAGCCCTTTGTTTTTCCCCCCTGCAAGCAGAACCATCGGTTCATCAAAGGCCAATAAAGCCTTCGTAGCTGCATCTGTATTCGTTCCTTTGGAATCATTTACAAAAAGAATCCCCTCAAATGTCCCCACCATTTCTTCTCGGTGTTCAACCCCTTTAAACTGACGAAGGCCTTCTGCTATCTCAGTCCAAGAAAGTCCTAACGCCCTTGCCGCACCAGCCGCAGCCATGACATTCTCCAAATTGTGAGCCCCACGCAACTGTAGTTCGTTACGAGAAATAATGGGAATCATCGTCTTTGTTTCCTTTACCGCAAAGACAATTTGATCATGCCAAAGACTAATTCCATCTTGCAGAAAAGTTGTCGGACTAAAATACAAAACCCGACTCTTTAAATTAGCGCCCAAATCTCGTACTAAAGGGTCATCCCAATTTAAAATCGCTAGATCGGTAGCGGTCTGATTTTCAAAAATCCGGGCTTTAGTCTGAAAATAGTCTTCAAGAGTGCCATGCCTGTCCAAATGGTCGGGAGTAATATTTAGCAAAATTGCCACATGAATACGAAGTTTGTCAATAAACTCTAGCTGAAAACTAGAAAGCTCAGCCACAATAATACTGCTGTCATCCATTCCTTCAACTTGCCCACTTAAAGCCACACCTATATTACCAGCCACAGTCGTTGACCTACCCGTTCGCTTAGCCAACTCCCCAATCAACGTCGTAGTTGTCGTTTTCCCATTCGTCCCAGTAACCCCAACACAAAGAGCCGGGCAATCATGCATCGCCAGCTCAACCTCACTCCAAACGGGAATATTTCGGGTAATCCCCTCCTGAACAAGAGCTAACTTCGGAGACACCCCCGGAGATAAAACAATCAAATCGGGGCTAATCCCCGCAAATTCGGGAACGCTACCCACCAACAAATGCTCAGAATCAAGACCCAAAGTCTCAACGCCAGAAAGCTGTTCAATCCCCTTATTATCCGTCAGAAAAACCTCCGCACCCAAATGCTGAAGCTTCCGAACTGCCGCTTGCCCACTAAGGCCAGCACCAATCACCAAAACACGTCTATTCATCCATTCCACGTAAGTAATCCTCCATTACATTAAATATTGCCCATTTCGGCTTTAACACCGCCGCTGAACTACAATCTCTTAATAGGGGCACTAATCTTTTCAGACTAATGCTATTCAAAATCGCTTAAAATGTTCATGGTTTAAATCTTTGCTTATTTAGAAAACTTATCTCAACCACTTC
>JAUZPJ010000072.1 GCA_030706025.1 Bacillota bacterium
AGTAGTGATATTTGTCATTAAATTGGCCCGACTTATGAACTAGCAAGATTAATAACAAGATTAAACGAATTTGGTAGACATTTTAAGACAAATGTCCCTGCACTTGTGGCAGGGATTTTTTTCATGGGCCTAGAATATCATTAAGAAAAGACCCAGCACCTTTAACATTGGAATTCATGGGTATAGTCCTTATAGATAGATACATAGGGACAGGGAGGCGACGATGAAAAAGAATGATCTCTGGCTGAGTCCAGAAGAACTTCAACAGATGATGAGAGGTTCATTGCAATGGCTGGATGTGGTTCCTAGACTAACAACATTCAGAAATGAAATTCCAAAGTTGAGAGAAACATCCCCAAAAAAGAAATCGCTTCGAAAACAAATTAAGGTTAAAGCATCTGAAGTAAACCACGAATATTTTAAAGGGCTTGAGGGACAACCGGTAGTTTGGCTGCTCGGAAGTATTGGGCTTTTGACCCTCTCAACTTGGTTTTATTTTGTCTTATTTATTAAATAGCTAAGTTAACAATCTTTGATTTATGTCTTCAAGAAGGGGCGTGTCCACAAGACTCGTCCCTTTTGCATCTAAAACTTTTTTCGAAAATCCTTTGCAAAATCCGAAAAAATGGGTATCATATAAATAGAAGGTCAGGGAAGGTCAATGATTATGTAAGTGGACTTTCTGGAAGATTATGAATAAGGGGTACATCAACAATGGGAAACCTTGCGGATCGCATTGAGGAATATTTGAAACGGATCTTAGAACAAGCTTCAGAAGGGTGTATCGTATTACAGCGCAGCGAGCTCGCAGGGGAATTTGCCTGTGTGCCATCTCAGATCAATTACGTTCTAGACACTCGTTTTACTATTGAACGTGGCTATTTGGTGGAAAGCCGTCGCGGTGGTGGAGGGTATCTGCGTATTATCCGTTTAGGATGGGGTATTGAAGGGCAATACCAACAAGTTATGCGGCAATTGATAGGGGAACAGCTTTCTCGTGACCGTGCTAACGCCCTAGTAGAACGGCTGGTAGATGAAGAATTAGTGACGACACGAGAGGCGGCCATGATCAAGAGTGTACTTTCAGCGGATGCCCTAGGCGGAAAGTTCAATGATTGGGATTCTCTGCGAGCAAGACTCATGAAGACAATTTTGACAACGCTCAGTCGAGACGATCTGTTATAAGGGGGACTTAGGATGCTCTGTCAACAATGTCAACAACGGGAGGCCGTGGTTCGTTTAACAATTATGGAAAACAATCAGACACGAGGGGTTTTTCTTTGTAAAGAGTGCGCAGAAAAAAACCAAGAGGTAAGTTTTGTTTTTAATCCTGCTATAGTACCGGAATTTTTACAAGCTCTATTTGGATTTAACCCTTCGTCAATTGAGCAACCCTCGGAGAAGACTTGTCCTAAATGTGGAATCAGCTTTTCGAGTATCACACAGGCGGGCAAGTTAGGATGCAGTAGGTGTTACGAAACCTTTGAAACTCAGTTAGAACCGTTACTTCGCCGTGTACATGGCGGAGGACAAAATGTCGGAAAAGTTCCCGCTAGGCTGGGAGGAGCCATTAAAAGTCGCATGGAACAAAGAAAACTAAAAGAGAAACTTCAAAGTTTGATCCAGCAAGAAGCGTTTGAAGAGGCTGCCGTGGTCAGAGACCAAATTCGTCAAATTGAACAAGCCCAGGGAGGGGTGACCCATGATGAGTAAGGAACTTCTCTTAAAGCACAGTGCCTGGATGACAGAAACCGATTCTCCGGTTGTGATTAGCAGCCGCGTGCGCTTAGCGCGTAATCTTGAGGATTTTCCGTTCCCACATGTTCTAAACTCTGAAGGGGCCGCCCAGGTTGAACAAAAGGTTTCCCAAGTGCTGTTGAATATTCAGATCGAGGGAGAGCAACTGGAGTATATTTCGTTGACGGATCTCAATAATATTGAACACCAAGTGTTGATTGAGAAGCATTTAATCAGCCCAAGTTTGGGAGGTTCAAAAGGCGCCCGTGGTGTGGCGTTGGCTAATGATCATCGCTATGCCGTGATGGTGAATGAAGAGGATCATATTCGAGTTCAAGTGCTTTTACCCGGAAATCAACTGCTAGAGACCCATCGGTTAGCAACTGAGTTAGATGATGCACTAGAGGCAAAACTTGACTTTGCCTACAGGGAAAGTCAAGGGTATCTTACGGCTTGCCCCACGAACGTGGGTACGGGGTTGCGAGCTTCGGTAATGGTTCATTTGCCTGGCTTGGTAATGATGAAGCAGGTGCAGCAGGTTCTTGGGGCATTGGCCCAATTAGGGTTAGCGGTGCGGGGACTCTATGGGGAAGGTTCTCAGGCCTTTGGGCATATTTTTCAAGTTTCCAATCAGATTACACTCGGAAAAAGTGAAGAGGATATCCTGACTCATTTAGAAGCAGTGACGGGTCAAATTATTGAGCATGAACTTCAGGCGCGGGAGCTTCTAAGAAGGCAAATACCCATGCAACTAGAAGATAAAGTTTGGAGAGCCCGTGGGACTTTGCAAAATGCCCGAATCATCTCGTCAGAAGATGCTATGCATTTATTATCTCATGATCGCTTAGGAACCGACATGGGCTTACTGCCCAAGATCAAAGATGGTTTTGCCAGCTTGATCGTTGACACCCGACCGGGATGTTTGCAGTACATTCTTGATCGGGAGCTTAACACCAGTCAGCGGGACGTAGAGAGAGCAAAAATGATACGAGAACGAACCGCATTATAGGCGAAGTGCGAGGCGCAATTCAAACATCGAACATTTCAACTACGAAAGGATGAAAAAGAATGAAGGGACGTTTCACTGAACGTGCAGAGAAAGTTTTAACGATAGCCCATAATGAAGCAAAACGAATGGGACATCAAGTTGTGGGAACTGAACACATTCTGTTGGGATTGATTCAAGAGGGGGAAGGGATTGCAGCTCAAGCCTTAATAGGCATGGGCTTGGATCTCGAGAAGATTCGCACCCAAGTGGAGCAAATTGCCGGGGTAGCTCAGCCCACTAAAGGTGAGGTCACGCTTACCCCACGAGTAAAAAGGGTTTTGGAGTTAGCGAATGAAGAAGCTCATCGACAAGACGTCAATTACATTGGGACGGAACATTTGCTTCTAGGATTAATAATGGAAGGCGAGGGTATTGCCGCCCGAATTCTTGCTAACCTTAATGTAGGCCCGGAAAGGGTATGGAAACAAGTCGTGAAACTTCTGGGTGGGGAATTAGACGAGTCGCCAATACCGGCACCCAATCCTAACACGAATACTAAAAATGCTGGTCCTGCGAATACGCCATCTCTTAACGAGTTTGGTCGGGATCTTACGATGCAAGCCCGTGAAGGACGTCTGGATCCAGTAATTGGGCGAGAAAAGGAAATTGAGCGGGTTATTCAGGTTTTAAGCCGACGTACCAAAAACAATCCAGCGCTCATCGGGGAACCCGGTGTTGGTAAAACGGCTATTGCTGAAGGATTAGCCCAAGGGATTGTGAACAATAGAGTGCCAGAGATTCTAGTCAATAAACGGGTCATCACACTAGACCTTTCGTCGATGGTCGCAGGAAGTAAATATCGCGGTGAGTTTGAGGAACGCCTAAAGAAAGTTATGGAAGAAATCCGGGCGGACGGGAATATCATTCTCTTTATCGATGAACTGCATACCTTGATAGGGGCGGGTGCTGCCGAAGGTGCTATTGATGCAGCAAATATCCTCAAACCGGCTTTAGCTAGAGGAGAACTTCAATGCATCGGGGCCACGACCTTAGAAGAATATCGCAAATACATTGAGAAGGATTCAGCGTTGGAACGTCGTTTTCAACCGATCACGGTGGGCGAACCAACCGTAGAGGAAGCGATTCAAATTCTTCTTGGATTAAGAGATCGGTACGAAGCCCATCACCGAGTAAAAATTTCGGATGAAGCGATTGAAGCGGCTGCAAGATTGTCAGATCGATATGTTTCCGACCGTTTCTTACCAGATAAAGCCATTGACTTGATGGATGAAGCGGCATCAAGAGTCCGTCTTGCTAGTTATACTGCTCCCCCTGATATGAAACTACTAGAAGAAGAAACTGAGCGCTTAAAGAAAGAGAAGGAAGCCGCCGTTTCAAGTCAAGAATTTGAGAAAGCAGCGCAGATTCGAGATCAGGAACAAAAGCTTCGTGCAGAGCTTGCAGCGCAGCGAGAAGCATGGCAGAATCAGCGTTATAAGGAAAATGCCATGGTCACCGCCGACGATATTGCCCAAATTGTGGCTGGTTGGACAGGAATACCTGTAAAAAAATTAGCCCAGGAGGAAAGCGAACGACTTTTGCACCTTGAGGAGACTCTGCATCAAAGGCTCATTGGACAAGAGGATGCGGTTACAGCAGTGGCACGGGCGGTCCGCCGTGCACGGGCTGGCTTAAAAGATCCCAAGCGTCCTATTGGTTCCTTTATCTTCCTTGGACCAACTGGAGTGGGCAAAACTGAACTCGGCCGCGCTTTGGCGGAGTCGATGTTCGGGGATGAAAAGGCTCTTATTCGCATTGATATGTCCGAATATATGGAGAAACACGCGGTTTCCCGACTTGTAGGAGCGCCTCCTGGATATATAGGCCATGACGAAGGGGGTCAACTGACTGAAGCAGTAAGACGTAAACCCTATAGTGTCGTTTTGTTGGATGAAATCGAGAAAGCGCACCCTGAAGTGTTTAATATTTTGCTTCAGGTTCTTGAGGACGGGCGTCTTACGGACACCAAAGGAAGAACGGTTGACTTCCGTAATACAGTGATCATTATGACATCTAACGTGGGTTCCTCTTTCCTTAAGAAGGGTGCAGTAGGTTTCGCGGCCCATAACGATGAAAAAGCAGAGTATAAAAATATGCGGGGACAGGTCATGGAAGAGCTAAAACGCACCTTCCGCCCCGAGTTCCTCAATCGTATTGATGAGCTGGTTGTCTTCCATACTCTTCAAGAAGAACACTTAGAGAAAATTACACAAATACTAATGAACCAGGTGAGTAAGCGGTTGAGAGAGCAAGGTCTGGATATTCAAGTTGACGACAGTGCCCTTAAACTAATCGCTAAAGAGGGAAATGATCCGGTTTTTGGAGCCCGTCCGCTGCGTCGCTCGATTCAACGTTTGATTGAAGATACTCTGTCAGAGAAAATTCTTGAAGGAGAATTCAAAGAAGGCGATCGTATTGGCGTAAACGCAGAAGAAGGGAAAATAAAGTTTTCTAAGATATAAGATAATAGGTTAGAGGTAGGGGCAATTCATGAGATTGCCCCTATTTTATAATTAAACTAATTAATAGGAAGTAAATGTTTAGGGTGCCATTGAAAAGGGGCGTTGTATGAAAACCAAAGTGATCTATAGGTGTTCAAATTGTGGATCGGAAAGTCCAAGATGGTTGGGCAAATGCCAGAACTGCGATTCCTGGAATACATATGAAGAATTAGTAAGCCAACCTAAGGCGACCTCTTCCCAGAGTAAAAGAAAAACGTCTGCTAAGAAGTTATCGGACGTTCAGGCAGGTAACAGTGATCGGATTGTAACAAGCATTAGTGAATTTAACCGAGTCCTAGGTGGGGGAATCGTCAGAGATTCAATCATTATCCTGACAGCAAGGCCAGGTGCAGGTAAGTCAACCTTGCTCTTGCAAGTGGCTGACGATGTGGCCTCAAAGGGATACAAGGTTCTCTATGCATCCGCCGAAGAAAGCGATAGTCAAATAAAAAATAGGTCGGATCGAATCTTAAACGGTAGTAAGCGTGACATTTGGGTATATTCGGACACAAGTATGAACCACGTTTTGGACTCAATTGAAGAGCTTGATCCAGACTTGATAATCATAGACAGCATTCAGACCTTTACACTGGAAGAACATAATTCTCGTCCGGGTTCCCCTATTCAGACCATGGAATGTGCGAACGAACTCTTAAAGGTTGCCAAGAATAACAGCCGTCCCAGAGCTGTGATCATGGTCGGGCAAATGACAAAAGATGATGAAATCGCGGGACTCCGGGCTTTAGAACATCTTGTCGATGCCGTCTTAATCCTGAATGGGGAAAATGGAGAGGAATTAAGGGGAGCCTGGTGTTCTAAGAACCGATTTGGAAGTACGGGCGAAATAGGCTTTTTCTCGATGACAGAACAAGGAATGTTATCGATTGATAATCCTTCAGAATTCTTCATGACACAAAGAGGAGAAGAACAAAAAGTTTCCGGAAGCGCCCTGGCCGTTATCAAAGAGGGGACACGTCCGATCATCGTAGAGGTTGAAAGCCTCGTCTCTAAGTCCTTTACACCCTATCCGTCCAGAATTGCGGAGTGTTTGCGCAGGGATCAATTAAATACTTTGATTTCAATCCTTGAACAACGAGGGAAGATTAACCTCTATGATAAAAACGTCGTTATAAAAACGACGGGGGGGCTTCAACTTAAAGAACAGTCCGTAAGCCTCGCTATCATCATGTGCATTATTTCGTCAGTGAAAGATAAAGCAATTCCCAATGATACCGTTTTCGTGGCAGATGTTGGTCTTACGGGAGAGCTTAAGAAAGTCCCTTCGATTGAGGCCCGCATACGAGAAATTGACAGAATGGGTTTCAGGCGTGTCTACGTTGCCAAAAATACTGTCAGAGATGCTAAGAGATTTAAGAATCTTGAAATCATAGAGCTTAATACGTTGTATGACGTTATTTTGCACTTGAATATGAGCGGTTCCATAAGTTCCTAGCTCCTAAGTTTTTTAAAACTCACTTCTTACAAATGTTAATGAACATAGTTTATGATCTGTACTGAAATTTAATGAGGTTGTAGTAAGCTGAAAAACTTGCTGCGACCTCATTTTTGCAAGGAAGCAAACGTAAAAGTTGCCATTGTGGAAGGGATATTCGGAAAACACGTGGAATGTAAAAGCAGAAGGCAGGTGAAAGGTTAAATGAACATTAATAGTAAACAGCATCAACCAGATATAATAATCATAGGTGCTGGGATTATTGGGTTAAGTATTGCTTATCACATTCTGGAAGTTGATCCCAAACTTTCGATAACCATATTGGAGAAGGAAAAAGTTCTGGGCGTAGGGTCTACCGGCAAAGGTACTGGCTCAATCCGCTACCAATTCATCAGCCCCATACATCGGCAATTGAGTCTCCTAGGAAGAGACTTCTTTGTTAATTTTGAGTCAGCCTTTAATACCCCAATTTGGTACTTAGAAAAGGGAAGCTTACTGCTGGCCGTAAATGAAGGGTTGTGGAATCAACTGCAATTGACAACGGAACAAGCTGTTGCAGAAAGCATACCCATGAAGCTATTGGATCGGGAAGAACTGATAAGAAATTATCCATATCTTGACGGGGACCGCTTCCTGGGTGGAACATTGTGTCCGTGGGATGCCTATGCAGACCCGTATGCCGTTTTAGCTGAACTATACGCAGCAGTGCGCCGCAGAGGGGTTAACGTCTATTTTGGCCAAGAAGTAACGAAAATCATCCTTGAGGGAGATAAGGCTCAAGGCGTTGAAACTAGTCAAGAGACGATTTGGAGTCCCTTGATCGTAAACGCTGCTGGTCCGTATGCTGCTCAGTCGGCGGCAATGGCGGGGATTACGATTCCCGTGCAGCCTTTTCGCCGTCAGGTATACGTCTGTACTAATCCTAAAGATGTACCAAAGGCTAATCCCTTGATTATAGATTTGGCCTCCGGTTTTTATATGCATCAGGAAGCGAATGGTAAGACGGTATTATTAGGAGGGACCGATAAAGACACTTGGCCAGGATTTGAGGAACTCGTTGATAAATCGTTGGCAGAAGATTTTTTTCTTACAGCAATCGAGGCGATTCCTTCCGCCATCGATGTAAAATGGCTGCGCACCTATACCGGGATTTGCGAACAAACCCCTGATTTTCATCCGATTATTGGCGAAGCACCAGGATTAAAAGGATTTTTCTTGGCTAACGGGTTCAGCGGGCATGGATTCATGCATGCACCCGCGGCCGGACGCATCGTCGCCGACCTGATTTTAAACGGCAAAACTGAGCTGATTGATATTAATTTATTTCATCCGGACCGATTCACGGTAAGAAATAATTAATGGTGGCAGCAAAACTGTAGGAATTTCATTGATTAATGATAAAATATTAAAATGGTGCTTTCGATTATGAGAGACGTGAGGAACTGATGAGCAAACAGATAAATGAGGTGAATCTGATGAAATTCGTTAAGATCCTTGTATCAATAATTGTAGTTTTCTCACTTCTAGGATGTAGCACCACAAAGTCTCAAAGTACAACTTCAACTAATACTAAGCCAGCATCTCAGCCACAATCAACGACTCCTCAAGTGCAAGCAGCATCAACAAACCCAACGCAATTGACCAATGTTTCGTTTCAGTGGATCGGTGTCGATGCAGATAAGTTAAGCCCCAATGATATAAAACCGGATGGTAAATTAGATGGGCACTTTCATATAACGATCCCATTCGTTCAACCATACTTAGTAAAATCCATATGGATTCGGTATACTCAATTCGGAAAGTCCTACAAATGGGGATGGATATACAATAAGAATCTTCCAATAGCCGGTTATAAAATGGCAGTTTTTGATGATCAAGGTCAACCAATATTACCGCAGGGTGACAATGGGTATCGAGTCAATGCGTTAATTGATTTGGATTTGTATATCTCAGAACTAAACTTTGAAAATGAACGAGATACTTTAAAATTGGAAGAAAACCAATTGTTTAATCTTGAAGTGGATTATATAACACAGAGCAATGATGAAAAAGAATTTAATGGCTCTGTAACAACTACGTAAAGAGAAAAACCCGACAGTTACTGCTTGTGGCAATTTGACTGTCAAATTCTTTGGCTATTTTATCGATATCTTTTTTCTCCTCCTTCAAATACTCTGAGCTGATATTCCCTTTTGGGGGTATCGGCTTTTTGTTTCGCAATTTTGGTACGTGTTCTTCAGTCCTAAGAATCCTTTGATTAAAATTCTAAGTTTACTCTTCCTAGCATACGTATTTAGTGATAATATAAAATAAGTAAACTATTATAGTGGAGGGAAAGTCCTATGTCGTTAATCTACCTTGTCAGCTCAGATACCATTGGCTATACAGATCCGAAATTAGGTAAAATCCTGATGCACAGTTTCTTTTCGAAGCTTTCGGAGGCAGCTGAGAAACCGTCCCATATTCTTTTTCTGGAAAGAGGGGTGCAACTTTTGCTGCCTGAATTCACAGCGTTTGAAGCTTTGAAAGCTCTGGAAGAGGAATGGGGTGTCAATCTCTTGGCTTGTGTGACCTGTCTGGATTATTACGGGATCAAGGATAAAATCAAGGTTGGCAAGGTTTCCACGATGCCTGAAATAATCGCCGCCATGCATGGAAGCGATAAAGTCATACATATTTAGAAACCGTTATTGTATGTTTGTTGTGAATGAGGGGGAGAAAAGAATGGACAATAGAGAATTATGGACAGCTTTAGGTATGGATTTAGAGAAACACGATGAGTTTCTGGCTCCTGTGCCCGCGATTTTTACGAACCTGTTTTTGAATCGGCCCAATCGCCCTAAGGCAATGGGTTACTTTGATGCTGTCGTCGGGGATGTACACGGAATTCGTGTGCACGAACTTTATGCTAAGAAACAAGCCGGTCAAAAGGTGTTCTCGACTTTTTGCGTCTATGTTCCGGAAGAAATTGTCGTAGCGACGGGGAGTGCCAGTATCGGTCTGTGCGCTGGGGCTCAGTATACAGTCTCTTCAGGAGAAAAAGTCTTGCCTCGCAACCTCTGTCCGCTGATTAAATCGACCATGGGATTTAAACTAGACCGAATTTGCCCGTACTTTCAAGTTTCGGATTGGGTCATTGGAGAGACGACCTGTGATGGCAAAAAGAAAGCGTGGGAGATTCTCAATGAACACATCCCGACCTATGTGATGGAGCTCCCGCAAAAGAAAGAGGCCAAGGACTCTAGTCTATGGGAGGAAGAAGTTCGAGAATTCGCTTCCTTTATTGAACGTGAGACCAAAGTCGATTTAACGGCTGAGAATCTTGCTCAGGGAATTCAAACGATCAACAATAAACGCCAAGCCCTCCAACGGTTAGCCAACTTAAGAAAACATTCCCCAGCACCGATTCATGGCTTAGATGTCCTCTTAATCAATCAACTCTCTTTCTTTGACGATCCCGTTCGCTTCGCTGCTCAAGTCAATGCTCTGTGTGATGAACTTGACGAGCGGGTCAAAGAGGGG